>WRHT01000177.1 GCA_009783115.1 Desulfovibrionaceae bacterium
TGAGCGGTCCCAGGGACCGGCTGACCAGGATGACGCAGGCGATCAGCCCGCCCTGGGTGAGTTGGCCTTCGGTAATGCGGTACACGCCCCAGACGATCACCCCGGCGTTGATCAGGTAGGTGATGAAAAGCGCCCCGGTATTGGCCAGGGAAGCCAGCCCCCTGGACGTGGCGGATTCCCTGGACCCGGCGTCCACCACGTTTTCCCAGAGCCTTTTCATGTGCCCCTGGGCCAGGGAACTCTTGATGGTTTCCAGCCCGCTGATGATTTCCACCAGGAGGGAATTTTTTTGCATGTTCTGCTTGAACTGCCGTTCCATGGACCTTTGAAAGGGCACATTAAGCATAAAGACAAAGAGCAGCATGAGCGGCAGGGCGGCGATAACCAGGCTGACCAGGGGGCCGCCTATATAGGCCACCACCAGCACGAAAAGAAGGAGAAAGGGCAGATCGAAGAGGGCCAGGAGGGTGGCGGAGCCGAAAAAGTCGCGGATCTGCTCGAATTCCCGCAGATTGTTCACCAGGCCGCCCGTGGATTCCGGCTTGTTGTCCAGGCGCATGTGGAGAACGCGCTCCATGAGCCGGGAGCCGATGAGCACGTCCGCGTTGCGCCCGGCCAGGTCCACGAAATAGCCGCGCAGGTTGCGCAGCAGAAAATCCATGGCGTGCGCGGCCAAAAGGCCCAGGGCCAATACCCACATGGTGGGGATGGCGTTGTTGGGCACCACCCGGTCATAGACGTTCATGATGAACAGGGGGCTGGCCAAGGTCAGGAGGTTGACCACCAAGCTGGCCAGGGCCACATCGCGGTAAATGGGCGCGTATTCACGCAAGACGCCCCAGAACCAGTTTTCCGCCGGGGTTGGCCCCAGGCTTTCCCCCCGGGCATCCCGGCTTGGCGCCTGGGGCATGAACACGGCATAGCCGGCGTAGTTTTGTTCCAGTTCGGCCAGGTCCACTTCCGCGGAATCCGGCTCGTTTTCCGGAAAAATCACCCTGGCCCGGCCGGAGGCCTCGGTTTCCAGGAGCACGCAGGCCTGGGTCTGGCCGTCGCCGCCGCCTTTAAGGACCAGGACACACGGCAGGGCCGGGCCGGGAATATCCGCCAGTTTGGGTTTGTGGAGCAGCCGGGGCGCGGCCCCGGCCGCCTGGGCCGCGTTCAGGCAGTCTTCAGGGCTCGGCGGAACAAAACCGCCGGGCAGGCCCGCCGCCAGGCGCTGGATGGAAATGTTAAGGCCGCGCAGCCTGAAGAGGGTCGCCAGGGCCACCAAAAGGGGCGGGGCGAAAACGAGGCGGTTCACCTTACTTTCCCGGTCTGCCGCGCAGAGGCGTGGGGAAGGCCAGGCGCAGGTTTTTGGTATCCTCCGTGGTGGTATTGGTGTTCACGCGCAGGCGGGCCGGGTCCACCCCCAGGCTGGGGAGCAGTTCTCCGCTTAAGGCCAAAAGCCGGTAGCCGGTGATGATCCAGTCGCCCCGGCTCATGGCCTCTTGCCCGGCCGCGAAAAAGCAGTCGTTTTCCGCGTCCAGGAGATCCAACAGGCTCCGCTGGGCGGAAATGAACTGGCGGTAATAATCTTCCTTGGCCAGGCGGCTGGATTTTTTGGCCGCCTCGTAGAAGCCCACCTGTTCCTTGGCGGACAAATAGTGGCTGTAAGTGGACTCGATATCCTTCCCTAGTGAATCCATGACCGTGTGGAGATTCTGCTTGGACTGGCGGATGCGCGCCCCGGCCAGGGCCACGTTGGCCGTGTCTTCGCCGCCGTTGAAGAGATCCCATTTCAAATAAAGGCCCACGCCCACTTCCGTGATCTTGCTGTCGTATCGGCTGTCGCGGTCCCGCCAGGAGGGGCCGGCCTCCAGGTTGACGGAAGGAAAAAAACGGCTTTGGGCCAAATCTTTTTCTTTTTCAGCCGCTGAAACTTCGTGCATGGCGGATTGGATGCGCTTGTTGTCGGCCAGGGAGGCCCGGAGCGCCTCGTCCAGGCTGGCGTAGCTTTTGGACGGGTGCGACGCTGGTTTCAAGTTTGCGGCGGCCCGGCCCGTGGAGTTCAGGTAGGCGGCCTGGGCGCTGCCCAGGGCGGATTCGTAGGTGGAGAGGGTGGCCTTGGCCCGGGCCAGGCGGCCTTCCACCTGGTGCCGTTCACCCACGGTCACGATCTCCCCGTTGTAGCGCTGGCGCACGGTGCCCAGGATTTTTTCGTGTTCCTTGACGTTTTTCTTGGCCAGCTCCACCAGTTCGGTCCAGCGCAGCACTTCCACATGGGCCACAATGGTCTGGAAGGCCAAAGAGGCGCCGCTGTCTTCAAGCTGGCTGTCCGCGGCATAATACATGGCCTGGCGCGCGGCCGTGTCCGCCGTGGTCTGCCCGCCCTGCCAGATGGGCTGGATGAGGCGCAGGCTGGCATCGCCGTGGCCGCGCATCTTGCCGTCCTCATTATAGGCGCGGGTGACCGAGTCGCCGCGCCGGGAAAAACCGCCGCCGACTTCCGCGGAGAGGCGCGGGAAAAACCCGGCCCTAGCCTTGTCCAGGGCGTGGAGCGCGGCCTGACGCCTTTCTTGCCCGGCCTTGAGTTCCGGGTTGTAGGCCAGGGCCGCTTCCACGCTTTCCAGAAGGCTCACGGCCGAGGCCGGCGCCGGGAAAGCCAGGACCAGGGAAAACAGGAAAAGAAAAAAAACGTGGGTCGGAGTGCCTGGGAGTGTTTGCCGCATGGTGGGATAACCTTTGTTTGTGCTTCTTTTTATTGTTAAAAAGCCAACTCCATCCGGGCGGCCCGATCCGGGCCTGACATAATTATATATCATTTTAATATAATTACTATATAATTGCAACTAAAAAATTTGGGCGCCCCATCCCCGAGGCCACCAAATATTGGGCCGCCACAAATAATTTAATTATATCAATGAATTGATTGATTATGAAAGCCAGAACGGCGGTTGGGATCCATCCAAATAAATGCGAAATACCTGGTTGACAGTATGGTATAAAATTTATACCATAAAGATATGAAATTTGACCACGACCCTCAAAAAAGCCGTAACAATAAATTGAAACACGGCCTTGATTTTGACGAGGCCCGGGCTTTGTGGAACGATGAACGAGGCTTGGTCATTCCCGCGCATTTTAGAGACGAAGAACGCTTAGCCATAATCGCTCGCCTCGACCAAACATTATGGACGGCGATTTTCACTTGGCGAGGCCAGACCATACGGCTCATTTCCTGCCGTCGCGCCCGTAAAGAAGAGGTTGCCCTTTATGAACAAGAATAAAATAAGCGCCGAGGAGTTCGACCGCCTTTTTGACGAAGGGCAAGTTGATATCACCAAGTATCTTGACTTGAAAGCCGCGGGCCGCCCCGGCCGGGAGATCAAGAGGATCAATGTCGACTTCCCGGCCTGG
>WRHT01000178.1 GCA_009783115.1 Desulfovibrionaceae bacterium
CGTATACCGCATCGTGGAACAGGGGTGGAGCAAAAAGGAAGCCTTGGCTGAAATGCGGAATGGCGGGTACGGTTTTCATTCCGTATGGGCCAATATACCTCGTTTCATTGAAAGCATGGATGAACAGGAATTACGGCGGCAAGTGGACAAGCTCGTTCTTCTGCCTTAGAGGCCGGTCCTGTGGAAAACCTGGCAACGCGGCCTTTCGCCATGCGGACAATGGCCGACAAAATCATCGCTTTCAACGCGGCCCTGGAATTCACCGGCCCCCTCCCCCAGGGAGCCAGCGTGCTGAACCCGTTCCATGTGCGCCAGGGGGCCATGGAGGCGTCCGCGGCGTTTTACAGGAAATATTACAGCGACAATGAGCCGCGCTACCTGATTCTCGGCATCAACCCCGGCCGTTTCGGCGCGGGACTCACCGGGGTTCCTTTCACCGATCCGAAACGGTTACAGGGATACTGCGGCATAAATTCCTACGAAGGCCCCAACGCCCATGAACCGTCAAGCGCCTTTGTTTACGCCATGATCGAAGAATATGGCGGCGCGGAAAAATTTTACGCCAAATTTTTCATCACCTCTATTTGTCCCCTAGGGTTCACCGCCAAAGGCAAAAACGGCCGCCCTGTCAACCTTAACTATTATGACAGTAAAATCTTGGCTGACAGCGTCCGTGGCTTCATGATCGAATGTCTCAGAAAACAACTCGCCTTCGGTATCCGGCGGGAAGTTTGCTTCTGCCTGGGGACGGGAAAAAATGAAAAACACATCTCCGCCATGAACAAGGAATATGGGTTATTCGGCAAGGTGGCCGCCCTTGAGCACCCGCGTTACATCATGCAGTACAAAGCCAAGCGGCGCCAGGACTATATCGCCAAATATATTAATTATTTCAAGGCGCTGGCCTAGAGATCCCGCCGGCCTAACGGCAAACCTCAAACATGCGTTCCAGGGCGGCCTTGGCCGGCTCGCGCCAAGCATCGGCAATGCGCACCTCGAAGCTGGAAGGCTCGCCGCTTTGATCCCTATGGATCAGGGCTTTCAGGGAAGCCGCCAGGCGTTCTTCCGTGGTTTGGGCCATGTGGGTGCAAGCGCTTTCCACCAGCGGTAGCACTTCCACCCGCCCTCGGTGTTGCGCGGCCAGGCGTTCCACCAGGTTGATCTCCGTCCCGATGGCCACGCTCGCGCCGGCGGGCAGTTCTTCCACGTAACGGATGATGAAAGAAGTGGAACCAACGGCGTCCGCGGCCTTCGCCACTACCGGGGGGCATTCGGGATGCGCTATCACTTTGATGCCCGGATGCTCGGCGCGCACCCGTTCTACCTGTCGGATATGGAAGCGGGTGTGGATGGAGCAGAAACCCGGCCAAAGCAGCAGCTTGGCCTGCGCGGCCGCTGCTGGCAGATTCTCCGGCTTATCCTTCAGGTTCAATAAAAAACGATCTTCTTCAGGAAGCCCCAGGCGGTCGGCCACATTGGCTCCCAGGTTTTTATCCGGAAGAAAAAGCGCCGCGTCCCCTTCCTTTAAGGCCCAGGCCAGCATCTTTTCCGCGTTGGCCGAAGTGCATGTGGCCCCGTGATGGCGTCCGACCAAGGCTTTCACCGCCAAGGTGGAATTGATGTACACTAGGGGAATGACCTTGCGCCCAAAACCGTTCAAGTCTTCCAGCACCTGTTCCAGGCGTTCCGGCGAGG
The DNA here is from genome assembly GCA_009783115.1 of Desulfovibrionaceae bacterium. Next base: position 1,696 of record WRHT01000178.1, read on the forward strand.
ACATCAGGGCCATGCTGCACTCGGCCGAAGGTTCGGGCAGATGCACCTCCTGTCCTGGACGGGCCAGCAGGGCGGTGGATTCCGCCATGAAATACACCCCGCAAAAGATGATGTACGGCGATTCCACGGATGCGGTCCGGCGGGCCAGTTCCAGGGAGTCTCCGCGCAGATCCGTATGGCGGATCACCGCCTCTTCCTGGTAATGATGACCCATGACGGTCAGTTTGGGACCGAAATAGCGGCGGGCTTCCTCCACGGTCTCAAAGAATTCTTTGCTCAAGCGTTCAACTCCATAAGATCGTCCACATGTACTTCTCCGCCGCGCAGCACCCGCGCAAACACGCCCTGGGTGGGCATGATGCACTCGCCCATGCTATGGTAGATGGCGCAGCGGGTATGACATTCCTTGCCGATTTGGGTAATTTCCAGCAGGATGTCCCCCACGCTCAGGCGGGTTCCCACGGGCAGGGCGACGAAATCTATGCCGGAGACCACCAGGTTTTCCCCGAAATCTCCATAGGAAACCAAGGCCCCGCGTTTTTTGAAATCTTCAATTTTTTCCAAGGAAAGCAGGCTGACCTGCCGATGCCAATCGCCGGCATGGGCGTCATTTTCCAGTCCGTGGTTCTCCCGCAGCATCGCCGAAGGCACCGCCGTTTTACGGGTTCCCTTCCGTTCGCTGATGCAAACCGCCACAATATTGCCCATAGCGCCTCCCGCTAAGTAGCTTATCCTTGCCCGCCCCGGATGTTATCGAGGTTATAGGGTGTTTCCTGGTAAACATGATAGTTCAGCCAGTTGGAAAAGAAAAGGTGGGCATGGGCCCTCCAGGTGACCAACGGCGGCCTTGAAGGATCGCCATCTGGAAAGTAATTGGACGGCGGGGGGAGATTCAGGCCGCGTTCCTGATCCCGTAAATATTCCAGGGCCAAGGTGTCCGCGTCATATTCCAGGTGTCCGGTAATGAAAATTTCCCCGCTTTTTCTGGCCATGACCACGCCTACTCCGGCCTCTTCCGAATCGCAGAGAATTTCCAGATCCGGCCGTTTTTCAATATCTTCCCGGCGTACTTCCGTGTATCTGGACTGCGGGGCATAGAAAATATCGTCAAAACCGCGGAAGAGTTTTTGAGCCTGGCGGCAGACACGATGGGGAAAAACGCCGGAAATTTTTTCCGGAAGTAAATGCTTGGGGATGCCGAAACGGTGATACAATCCGGCCTGGGCGCCCCAACAAATGTACAAGGTCGAAAAGACATTTTCGGCGCTGTAATCCATGATCTCCTGAAGTTCAGACCAGTAATCCACCTTTTCAAAATCAAGCTGTTCCACCGGCGCGCCGGTGATGATCATGCCATCGAGCTTTTCCCGGCGGATCTCCGGGAAGGTCCGGTAAAAACGCTCCAAGTGTAAGGGTTCGGTATTTTTGGAGACATGCCCGCTGGTGCGGATCAAACAGATATCCACCTGTAGCGGGGTATTGCCCAGAAGGCGCAGTAACTGCAACTCGGTGGCGATCTTGGTGGGCATAAGGTTGACCAGGGCCAGGCGCAGGGGGCGGATATCCTGTTTGCGCGCCCGGTTTTCGGTCATGACGAAGATGTTTTCCCGCTCCAGGGCGGAGCGGGCCGGAAGGTTGGCGGGGATGTTG
>WRHT01000179.1 GCA_009783115.1 Desulfovibrionaceae bacterium
GGGTTTTTCCATATTCCACAAATCCAAAATTGTCGGCGCGATGTCGGCCAAGCGGCCTTCCTTGCGCAAATACGGGACTTCATCCAGGATCACGAAGGGAACCGGATTTTTACTATGCGAAGTTTCAGGGGTATGCTCATGGGTAAGCATTTCCTCCACGTTGCCGTGGTCCGCCGTGATGATCAGGCGGCAGCCATGTTCTTCCCCGAAAGCGCAAATTTTCCGCAGACAACGGTCCACGCATTGCAAGGCCTCAATGGCAGCCGGAATCACCCCGGTATGCCCGACCATATCCGGGTTGGCGAAATTACAGACCACAAAATCATATTTACGGGCGCTCCACTCCTTCAATAGGGTCTCAGTCACCTCCTCCGCGCTCATGCCCGGTTTTAGATCGTAGGTGGCCACGTCCCTGGGGGAGGGGATAAGCCGGCGTTCCTCACCAGTAAAAGGCTCTTCACGTCCGCCGTTAAAAAAATAAGTCACATGGGCGTATTTTTCCGTTTCCGCTATGCGCAGTTGCGTTAAACCCAGGCTGGAAAGGAATTCGCCAAGAACCAGGGGGATACCTTCGTGCACAAAGGCCGTCGGTAAGGGCATGCTTTCATCATAAGGGGTCATGGTGGCGAAACCCGCCAAGTCCGGCCTTTTGCCCCGGTCAAAAAAATCAAATTCCCCGGCCTGAAAGCAGCGGGTAAGCTGTCTGGCCCGGTCGGCCCGGAAATTAAAGAAAAAGACGCCGTCGTTATCTCGGATCAGCTCCGGGGAAACGCCATCCGCGCACACCAGGCGGGGTTTCATAAATTCGTCGGTTTCCCCAGCGGCGTAGGCATCGCGCGCCGCCGCCACCGCATCGGAGACGCGCCGGCCCTTGCCATGAGTCAGAGCTTCCCAGGCTTCCAAGGTGCGCTCCCAGTGCTGATCCCGATCCATGGCATAATAACGGCCGATTAAAGAAGCCAGGGAGGCATCCGGCAGGGTTTTCAGCTTGTCCAAAAGATTTTGTATAAAACCCGCCCCGCTGGTGGGTTCGGTATCACGCCCGTCCATAAAAGCATGCACGCGGACAGGCAGGGAATTTTGCGCCGCCAGTTCCGCCAAGGCAAAGAGGTGCCGTAAATGGCTGTGCACTCCGCCATCGGAAAGCAGGCCGAAGAGGTGTAATTTCCCGCCCCTGCTCCGGACGGCGGCCATGAGGTCAAGCAAAACCTGGTTACGGGCCAGGGCGTTTTCTTCCACGGCTATATCTATGCGGGTCATATCCTGATATACTATACGGCCGGCTCCTATGTTCATGTGTCCGACCTCGGAATTGCCCATGAAACCCGTAGGCAATCCCACATCCCGTCCCGAGCAACGCAAACCGCAAAAATTGCGGTGGGTTAAAACCTTATCCAAGGTAGGCGTATGGGCCAGGCTGACGGCGTTGCCCTCCCCAGCCGGGGCTAATCCCAGTCCGTCAAGAATGATCAGGAAAGTGGGTTTAACTTTGGGCGCGGACATTATTAACTCTCTTCTTTAAAAATTTTTTAAGCACACATTTCCAATGCCTGTTTCCCCGTCCAATACCTGTTGTGACGAATGCCTGACCGTCATCGCTGCGGTTAAAGCATAAATTGATGAGGACAACCCCCGCCGGATGCCCGCAGCTGACGCGGCCCCGCCAACCGGGACAAAAGCCAGCCTAAGAAAATTTATTGAGAAAAACAAGGGGGAACTGAAGCCTTCTAACTGCGCCGTCAACCATCGACAATGCCACACAAAAGGACAACACCTTGAAAAATCGTTCGTTCAAGGCCGGAAACCGTCAACAACGCTCATTGTGAACTAAAAATTCCTTGTTTTTTTCGCGTCAACTATTATCATTGATACAAATGATTTTTTGCCAGGCGCATATAATTTGATTCAGGAGCCTCTCTATGACCACGAAATATAAAATCATTATCGGTTTTTCACTAATGGTGTGCATGCTGACGGTCGGAGGGGCTCTGGGATATATTAAACTATACGAGGCCTCGGAAGGTTTTGCCGTCTATCAAATTTACTCCAAGACCGCGGTCGACGCCAACGGCGCTGACGCGCTCATGCGCGGAGCCCAAGACCAGCTCAGCCGTTTCCGGCTGAATACCAATCAGGAACATGTCAAACAAGCCCTCGCCTTTGCGGAACGCGCCATCAATTATTATTTGGCGGAGGCTAAATTAGCGGAGAACAACCCTCAGGAACTCATGATGCTGGATGGACAAATCGAGCGCATCAAGCAATTCATGCGACTCGCGGAAGATATGCAGCAAAAACTTACCGCTGGAACCAGGATGGTTGATGAACAACTAGCCTCCTCCTCCAGGGAAACGAACACCGCCTTAAGAGGAATGGCGGAAATCGCGCGCGGGATAGGCAATTACACCATCCTTGAAATCATCGACACGGCAACCAATTATTATGCCAATGCGCGGGTTTGGGTGCGGCACTACTCGGACATCTTTCTCGAGTCTTCCGCCGCCAATGCGGAACAAGATCTCGCCGCCTTCGGCGCGGCTTTGAAAAAATTGGAGTCGTTAATTTTATCTGGAGAAAACAAGCAGACTTTGAGCAAATTGCTTCAACGCTATGAAGAATACGTCAATAATTTCAAAACCGTCAAAACGCTTTTAGAAGAAGGACTCCTGGCGCAACGCCGGATAGACGCCTTAAGCGCCGAGCTGATCAAAGAATTTGACGCCTACAAGGCAAGGGCTGAAAAAAACATGAGCGCCATCGGCCAGGCCACTCAGGCAAGCAACATCCAGGGGCAACGGATTATATTGGCCGGCAGCGTCTTCGGCTTTTTCATAGGGATGCTGGCCGCGTTCCTGATCATCATGGGAATAACCAAGGTGCTGAAAAACGCCAGCTCCTTGGCCGTAACCATTGCCAACGGCGACTTCCAGGCCCGGATAGGCCCCCATGAAGGAGGTGAAATCGGGGAAATGCTGGATTCTTTGCAGAAAATTTCCACTATCCTGCAGTCGGTCTTGAATGATTATAATAACCTGGAAACCCGGATCGTCGCCGGCGAACTTGACGCCAAACCCGACCCCAGCGCCTATAAAGGCGATTTCGCACGTCTGATTACGGACACCGATGCCATCTTGGAGCGCTTCCTGCAAGTTCTGGAAAACATCCCCAGCCCCGTGCTGGTGATGGGCAAAGATCTCAAAGTCACCTATGTGAACGCCATTACCCGTCGGCTTTGCGGCGGGGACTACAAAGGCAAGACCGACCCGCAGCTTTCGCGCCGCGAAGATGACGGCAGTCCCACCGATGCCGTGAAAAAGGCCGCGGCAACCTTGCA
>WRHT01000180.1 GCA_009783115.1 Desulfovibrionaceae bacterium
AAAACCGCCCTGGTGCAACAGTATGTGCATTCCATATTTTCAGATCGCTACCTGTCCACGGTGGGAGTAAAAATCAGCAAAAAGGATCTGCGCCTTGACGGACAGGATCTCAGCTTGGTGCTATGGGACCTGGAAGGCCGGGATATTTACGCCGAGGTAAACATATCCTACATGCGCGGAGCCATGGGTTTTTTCGTGGTGGCGGACGGAACCCGGCGCGAAACCCTGGATATTGCCATAGATTTACGCGCCAAGGCCCTGGAAATGTCCGGGCCGGTGCCGTACCGCCTGCTGGTGAACAAGGCCGACCTGGCCAAGGAATGGGAAATAAGCAGGCGCGAGCTTGAAGCCCTCAAAAAAGACGGCTGGAGCATCTTTGCCACCAGCGCCAAAACCGGACAGGCGGTGGAAGAAGCTTTCGCCTCCATCGCCGGGGCCATGATGGGCGCGTGATTACCCCCTCGAGGAAACGGACATGAGCCACGTAAACATTGCCGAACATATCCTGTCCTATCTGGATATCGCGGTGCTGCGCAGGGAGGATCCCGGCCGGTATACGGTGCAGGGAGAACCTCCGGACTTTTACCAAAACTTTTTTCCGGCGACCGGGGAGGTTTACTGTTCGTCCCCCTGGGATCATTCCTATATGCTGGCCTTCTTTTTTGAGAGAGCGGAGGAATTCTTCTCCCAGGAAGACGCCGATGGGATGATAACCTCCGGAACCTGGGAAGAGGAGGGCCTGTGTGGCGAGGATGAAGCCCTGGTCGCTGAAGCCATCGCCTTTCAGGGGACCCAGGTGATCACCCTGCGTCTGCTCAGGGATATTTACCAGGAACACGCGGCTATTTTGCGCAAGGCCAGGTGGCAGCTCCTGGAGCAGCGTTTTTTGACCAACGACTTGGAGCTTTTCAAAAATAAATCCCGCATGGACGGGCTGACCCAGGTGCTGAACCGCGCCGCCTTCATGGAACTGGCCCCCGAATACCTGAGCCGGGCCGACAACGAAAATGAACCGCTATCCATGATTATGCTGGATATCGATCACTTCAAGGATATTAATGACAAATTCGGCCACCAGGCCGGCGACACGGTTCTGGCTAATATGGGAAAGATCCTGGTTTCCAAGCTGCGCCGGGACGATGTCATCGCCCGTTACGGCGGCGAAGAATTCATTATTCTCATACCTGGGAGCGTTAAGGAAAAAACACGGATAGTCGCGGAAAAACTGCGCAAAAGCGTGGCCGAGCATAAATTTGAAAACCTGCCCCAGATCACCATCAGCTTGGGCTACACCGACCATCATGGGGGAGAAGAGCTGGATGAGATGATCAGCCGGGCGGACACGGCCCTGTATAGCGCCAAGGACAGCGGGCGCAACGCGGTGCGCGAAGGCTAAGAGCGGAGCAGAACCCTGGCGAAGGTCGCCAGCATCAGGGGAAATTCCACCGGCTTGGCGATATGCGCGTTCATGCCGCTCTCCATGGCTCTCTCCACATCATCTTTAAAGGCGTTGGCCGTCATGGCGATAATCGGCACCTTGCCAGCATCGGGATGGGAAGAGGCCCGGATGGCGCTGGCGGCTTCGTAGCCGTTCATGACCGGCATCTGTATGTCCATCAGAATAAAGTCATATGCGCCCGGAGCGGAGGCCTCAAAAAGATCCACCGCCTTACGGCCGTTTTCAGCCTCATCCACCCTAAGGTTAAAACCGTCCAGCATCTCGGTGATAATCATCCGGTTCAGGTCAACATCGTCAGTCAGCAGGATATGCTTGCCATCCAGCATGGCCGAATAATCCTCGTCGCTCAAAGCCTCGCCTTTTATCTCCGTTGTCGCCCGCTCCAGCCGGATCTCAAAGGAAAAAACACTGCCCTCGCCGGGCTTGCTATTGACGGCTATCTCGCCCCCCATCATGCCGATAATGCTGTGGCTGATGGACAAACCAAGCCCGGTGCCGCCGTAACGCTGGTTGATCTGGGTGTTGGCCTGCTCAAAGGGGTTAAACATGTTGGCGAACTTGCTCAGATCCATGCCGATGCCGGTATCCTTCACCTCAAAGTAAACCAGCGCCGTTTCCTGATCCGTTTCGGTCTCCCGAACCGTCAGGGATATGGTCCCCGGGGGGTCGGTGAACTTGACGGAATTGCCCAGCAGATTGATTAACACCTGGCGCAGACGCAGGGCATCGCTGAGCACATTGAATTCTTCCCGCAGATCCGCGCTGATCACGAAATTGAGGTTACGCTCCGCGCAACGCGGCCGGATAATGGTCTCCACATCATCAATAAGCTTGTCCAGGGCAAAAGACTCATGGGCCAGCTCGATTTTGCCGGCCTCAATCTTGGAAATATCCAGGATATCGTTGATCAGGCCCAGGAGATGCCTGGAAGAGTGCTCAATCTGGTTCAGGTGGTCGGAAATAAAAACCATATCCTGATCTCCCGGTTCGTCAAGCTTGCGCTGGAGTATGCCGACTATACCCAGGATGGCGTTCATGGGAGTGCGTATTTCATGGCTCATACTGGCCAGAAAAGCGCTTTTGGACTGGTTGGCGTTGTTGGCGCTGTTCACCGCCTGTTGCAATTCGGTCACATCCGAGACCGTGACGATATAGCCCAGGTGCTCGCCGTCGCGGTTGCGGAAGTAATCCGCCTTGCCCAAAAAATAGCGACCCATCTGGGCCGAGTAATAAGCCGAATGTTCCGTGCCGTTCAGCAGGGAGGAAATGGGGTCTTCCTGGGAATCCCGCTGGAACAGGGTTACCTCCCAGTAATACTTGCCTCTGGCTTCTTCCAGGGTGGAGCCAATCCGTTGCAGAAAATTGTCGTTCGCGTAGATCAGGCGCATGTCCAAATCCGTGATGAACAGCCCCCCGGCGTGATTTTTTTCGATGTTTTCGGCCATCTCGTCAAAGGCATCGGTCAGGGCGCCCATTTCATCCTTGATTTCCACATTGAAGCGAAATTCACGAAAACCCGCGCGGAAACGGGATATGCCCTTGATGATGTCCTTGATGCTGTTGGTAAAGGCCGAGGCCAGGAAGATGGCCACGAGGATTACGATGACGGCGATGGCGCCGGTCCCCAGGATCAAGCGGGCGGCCGCGTGCAGGAGATGGGCGTTGATGGCCTCCTGGGTATCCCTGGACATCTCCGACATGGCCTGATCCGTATCATCCACCAACTGGTCAATCACCTTTTGGGTTTCAGTAGCCGGCCGGTGAAAATCGTCCAAGCCGGTCCCTACGGTCACGAAACCGAAGCCGCGCGGCGATGCCGCGTACATGCCTGTGAAGTACGGAATAGTGGCCGCGGTGGTCAATTTTTTCAG
>WRHT01000181.1 GCA_009783115.1 Desulfovibrionaceae bacterium
AAAAGAATGCCCACCTTGACGATGCCGTTGATCGCCGCCTGCATGGTGGAGCGCGTGCTGATGTCGTCCCCTGCTCTGTCCGAGTGGCCGCGGGCCACCACTATACCCTTGGCGTCGGTGACGGTTACGGCATCCAGGGCAAGCTGCTGCGCGGCCTGCGTTGCGATGAATCTGGCGTTCGCCGCATCCCCTGTCTGCAAGGCCGTTATGAGCTGGGGCATGGTGGTCAGCATTTTCGCGGCTTGCAGCACGCGCTGCTCATCTTGTTTCTGCAGGCGCGAGACAACGGTCTGAATGAACCGTATTTCGCCCTCCATCCGCTTGTCGAGCAGCCGGTCGAAAAAAAAGAAGGTGGTGGAAAGCGCGACGGCGGAAGATACGATAACGGCCCCCGCCGAAATGAGCATTATTTTTCGAGAGATGGAAAATTTCACGCGAACTCCTTCATACCGGCTTATCATAATATTGTTCGGGCGTGAGCAGGGAATACACGTCCCATAATTCTTCCCTCTTGAATTCGGAATAGTATACACCATAACTCAAAAAGACTAAACAAAAATCCCGTAAATCCCCCGCGCGGCCGTCTTGCCGCGCCCGGCGAAACAGGGTATAAGGCCGCGCATCCGGACTGTTTCGGCCTAAAAAATAAAACTGGAAGACACGATGTCACGAAAAAACGGCAAAGCTCTGTATTTGGCGGCCCTGTTGCTTTTTGCGGCCGGGGTGGCATATCTGGCGGTTTCCGGCTTCAGCGGCGGCACGGTCTATTTCATTGACGTGGCCGAAGCCCTGAGCCTGCCTGCGGATAAACCCCAGGCCGTGCGGCTTTTCGGCAAGGTCAGGGGCGAAGGGCTGAACAGGCTGCAAGACCGGGTGGGCGTGCGTTTTCAACTGGAAGACCAAAACCTGGCTGACCAGACCCTCTGGGTCACCTACCAGGGAGCGATACCGGACGCCTTCGCCCCAGGCGCGGAAGTCATTGTCGAAGGCCTCTATCACGGAGGACAGGCGAACCTGGACGCCCACAAGCTGATGACCCAGTGCCCCTCCAAGTACAAAAAGAAGGAAAACTGAATGTACATCCTGGGTTTCTTACTGCTGGCAGCGGCCTTTTTATGCTCCGTTTTCATCTCCGGAGCCCTGGTGCTGGACGCCGGATTCCGGCTGAAGCGCAAAAATCTCCTCCCGCTGGCGGAAAAAACCGTCATCCTCACCGCCGGCCTCCTCCTGGCCGCCTCGATGATCCTGCTGGCCGCCCTCGTCGGACATGATTTTTCCCTGGAGTATGTGGCCCGTTATTCCGATCGTTTCCTGCCGCTTTTCTACCGGATCACCGCCTTCTGGGCCGGACAGGAAGGCTCGCTTCTTTTCTGGGCCTTGGGTTCCGCGGCTTTCGGCCTGATTTTTCTGTACTCCAAGGCCTATGCCCTACTGCTGCCGAAAACCAGGCTCTGGTTCTGGATATTCTTCCTGGGCATCCAGGCCTTTTTCCTGTTGCTGCTGATCTGCTGGAGCAATCCTTTCATCATCCTGGATCCGCCGGTCCCGGACGGCCGGGGGCTTAACCCGCTCCTGCAGAACCCCGGCATGATCTTTCACCCGCCATTGCTCTTTCTGGGCTACGCCGGCTTCACCGTACCCGCCTGCCTGGCCCTGGCCCAGACCCAGAGCAACGGACGTCCTGAGGAAAAAAACTGGTTCGTCATCTGCCGCCCCTTTACCCTGTCCGCCTGGATGCTCCTGAGCGCCGGGATTATCCTGGGGGCCTGGTGGGCTTACATGGAACTCGGCTGGGGCGGTTACTGGGCCTGGGACCCAGTGGAAAACGCCTCGCTCATCCCCTGGCTGGTAGGCACAGCCCTGCTGCACAGCTCGGTGCTGGAAGCGCGCAGCGGACAAATGGCCCGCCTGAATGTCTGCCTAATCGGGCTGACCCTGGTTTCCGCCTTTCTGGCCACCTACATCGTGCGTAGCGGCGTGGTGCAGTCGCTGCACGCCTTCCCGGATGAAGGGGTGGGAGCGCCCTTGTTCGTCTTTGTCTGCGCGAGCCTCTTCGGCACCGTCCTGGCCACGGCCTCAGTTCCAGCAAGCGAGGCGGACAATGCCGCCCTGCCCGGGCGCAGCCTGCCCCTCCTCGTAGTCTGCATGTTCCTTCTGGGACTCGCCCTGATCATCCTGATGGCCACCCTCTGGCCGGTAATCAGCACTATCCCGGCCGCCTTCTCCAGCGGATCCTCCTCCCCGGCCAGCGGCCTGAGCGCGGAGGCCTATAACCGCGCCTGTCTTCCACTATTCGCCCTGCTGGTGCTGCTCCTGGTGTTCTGCCCCTGGATCCGCATAAACTGGCGCAATAACCTGAAAATCATCCTGGGGCTTGGGGCGGCGGTGATCTGCGGCCTCCTGATCTTCCGCCACTTGACCGCCCCGTATATCGCATGGGAAGGACCGCGCAGCCTGACTTCCCCTCTGGCCGCGGCCGCGGCCGCAGCTTTTATGCTCAGCCTGGGCCTCCTGCTCTGGAAAGATCGCCTTTACCGCCGCCCGGCTTCCTTCGCGGCCCATGCCGTACACTTGGGACTGGCGCTGATGGCCTTGGGCGTGGCTTTTTCCGGACCCTGCAAAACCGAAGCCGTCCGTACCCTGCAAATCGGGCAGAGCCTTGAGCTGGGCGGCTGCCGCTTTACCCTGGAAAACCTGTATACCGGGGAAGGACCGGACTACCATTTCTATGAAGCGGAAATACGGGTGCGGCAGAAAAACTCCGACCTCGGCCTGTTGGCCCCCCAGCACCGGCAGTACGCCAAATATCCGGGACAGAGCTTCCTGGAATCGGACACCTATTTCAGCCTGGGCACAGAGCTTTACGCTTCCCTGCTGGGGGTGGACGAAGAAAGAGGGACGGCGGACCTGCGCCTCTCCCTCAACCCGCTGATCAACTGGATCTGGGTCGGCGGAACCCTGCTCTCCCTGGCCCCCATTGCCGGTCTGCTCCTGGGCCGGCGCGGGAAAAGAACGGAAGAATAGCCCGGCATGCTGCTGCGCCTGGAAAATATCGCCAAATTTTACGGGGAAAGGCCGGTAATCCGGGGGGCCAGCCTGGAACTCACGGACGGCCGCACCCTGCTCCTGACCGGGGCCAACGGCGCGGGCAAGACCACCCTGCTGAAGATCATGGCCGGACTGATCCGGCCTGATTCCGGCCGCCTGACCCTGGAATTGGCGGAAGGGGAACAGGTCGGCTACCTGGGACACCGGACCTGCATTTATCCGGAACTGAGCGGCCTGGAAAACCTGTT
>WRHT01000182.1 GCA_009783115.1 Desulfovibrionaceae bacterium
AATCTGGGCAGCGGCACTCCCACATTTGAAAAGGACATCACCCGCGTCGGCCCCGTAATTACCCTTGGCGGAACCGTCCTGCCAAACTTCCTGGGCATACCCGAAGAGTCGGTGCTCCGGCCCGGGGAAATCAGCCTGGATAAAGACACGCTTACGGCAAGGCGCAAGCAGGCGGCCATTGACAATGGATACAACGCCTTTGCCAAATTGGTCACGGGCTTGGATGACGTTGTTTTCAGCGACTTGAGCCCCCAGGAAAAAACCAGGGTGCTGATCCTGTCCAGCCTGGCAAACCAGGAAATGGAGAAGGGAGCGCTCATGCACGCCATGCAGTCTGTTACACCGCAGTACGGCTCCGAAAGCGACGACTATTTCGCGATCTCCAGCGTGGAGGACCAAGCACGCAGATCCTTAGACATCAGCAGAAATCCTGACGGCGGTTTCACTATCCGGGGCAGTTCCGACATACCCTCGAATGTGATCTCGTTCCCGAACGGGTCTATGACTATGCTGGACACCACCCGTAGCGGCATGAGCTCCTCGTTCGCACTGACCATAAGCGGGACGGAAATGGACAGGCTGTCAGGCCTGGACTGGAGCCTCACCCTGGACTGGAAGCCCGAAGAAGGGACATTGCCGCCGGAATACCAGACCACCTTCAGCGAATACCGCGTGGCCGGCGAAATGCGCCTGTTCCGCGAGGAATAACGCGCTGCAAAAAAGGAGAACCCCATAATGAACGCACTACAGCCCTATATCACCGATCTGGCCCAAAAAACCGGCCTGCCCCTGGAACTGTCCCCGGACGGGAGCTTCACGGCCCTCCTGGGAGGACGGCGGCTTTTTGTGCAGGGCATGGACAACAACGATGCCGTTCTTTTCTACATGGAGGTGGGCCGTCCCACCCTGTTCCGCCGCGGCGAAGTGCTGGCCGCGCTTATGGGCGGCAATCTCTTTCTGGCCGAAACCAGGGGAGCGGCGCTCAGCTATGACGCGGCCGGCGAGATGGTTGGCCTGAACCTGATTCTGCCCCTGCGCCAACTGGAAAACGAACAGTTCGCCAATGCGCTGGAAAATGTCGTGGCCGCGGCTGAAGAGTGGGGCCGCAAGCTCGAAACCCTCAATGCCGAGGCCGAGGAACGGGCCAGACAGGCAGGCGAAGCCCTCGCTTTTGAGGACGACGTCGAGGCGGCCGCGATTCCCCTGGTCAGGGTTTGAACATGCCATCCGGGTTAAAGGAGAATTAGCATGGCTATTGACCTGACAAGCGTAGTGCAGCACGCCAATACCTTTCCCTCCGGCCAGGAGGGGAACAAGCAGATTTTCATCAGGCAGGGGGCCATTGCCGAGAAAAGCGGCCTGAACATTTTTCAACGCCTTTTTTCCTCCTCGGCCAAGCTGGAGGAAAACCGGGCCACGCTGGAGGCGTTCAGGGAATCCATCGCCGCGAACCCCAAGTACCGCGCCCTGTTGGAAACGAGCGAGCCGTTGGCCAGGTTTTTCCAGACCAAACACGCGCAGGGCAAGCCCTTGACCGCGCGCGAGGTGCAACAGGTCAAGATCGCGCTGGATATGGATACAATCACGGGAGTCGGCCGGGATCTGGTTGAGCGGGGCCTCATTCCCAACCTGGATGCCACGGGTTTTGCCTGGTTCTGCATGGGCAACGGCTTTAACGCAGGATCGGTGGAGGAAGCCAAGGATGCGCTCAAGGCCTATTACCTCAGCCAGCATTGCGATACCGTGGCCAGAGGGGCGCTCGTCGCCGCGGGCGTGAAACCGGAACACCTCGAAACCGCCCTGAAGGCTCTCAAAGCCAGCGAAGTATGGACCTCCGCTTTGGACAGCGCCTTTGCCGGCGAAGTGACGGAACTGAGCCGCGACCTCATCCAAAATCGTTTCAGCCAGGCTCTTGCGACCGCCTCGAACCTGCTGAGCGCCATGACCGGGCAGGGCATGCAGGACCTCATCGCGGACATGGCCACTTCCCGCAACTCCCCGAATCTCGCCCGCTTCAACGGAACGATCGCAGCCATAAACAGCGGTTCCATCGCGCCGGAGCAAGGGGGCGGGTTCATGGCCATGTGCGTTATGGAATCCCGCAATGTGCATACGCCGGAATTGCTCAGCGCGGCTGTCCGCAACTATTGCCTCCGCACCGACGCGGAGGTGATGTTTATGAATTTTGCCGGGAGCAAAGGCCTGCCGGAAGGGGCGGGCAAATCCCTGGCCCATAACCCCGAGTTCACCAAGCTGGCGGACAACGCTCTTTTGGAGGCCTTTCCTCCTCCGGCCATCCCCACGCGGGAGAACATGGCGGCTGTTATAGGCAAAGTCGCAGAGGAATTTCTGGCGGAAAAAAACGACGCCATCCGCGATATTTTGGCTCTGGCCGGTAAAGGCGGCGGTTTTGCGCCCGTTCTGGCGGAAAAGACCGGGGAACTGACCGAAAAATTCCTCTGCGAGATGCTCAATCCGCTCCTGGCCGCTCCCGGCCTGGTGGATCACCTGCTGGATCCCGACAAGGGAACTGATCTGGATTTGATCAAACAGCTCGAGAATTTTCAGCTCGCCCTGGTCTCCTGCCAACTGACGGTTACGGGCGAATTCGGCGGCGATGACATAGCCGCGGGCACCGAGAAATGCCTGGCCGTGATTCTGGGCTCCCGGGGAGCGAATGAGGCGACCCTGGGACGCCTTCTGGACAGCGTCCAAAAAAACTTTTCCGTCATCGGCCCCGGGCTGGATACCTTAAATTCGGGCCTGATGGCCTTCGGCCCGAACCGGCTCAAGACTTCAGACCTGCAGTTTTCCCAGGCGAGCGTCAATCATGTGCAGAGCACCATGCGCCGGGTGACTTATTTCGCCCATTCCCTGACGAGCCCGACGCAACGGGTAGAACTGGGGGTGGAAGATGACCTGGGTGATTTCCTCGACAGGCTGGAGTCAGGCCCTGGCGGCAACCCCCTGCCTCTTGACAGCCTGCATCAGTCCGTGCGGGCGTTCGGCCAGGCACGGGGGATACAGATCGCGCAAGGCAGTTATGCGGAAACAAACCAGTTGGCCAACAGCGAGGCCACGGCCTTTACCGGAGGCTTCGAGCAGCCGGTGGTGACGGATCTGTTGCGGGAGCGGGCCGGAATCATCGCCGGAGAAATCGGCCTCATCGGATTCAACCCTTCTGATCTTGATCCCGTTGTCTTGGGAAGCATCATAGAGCGCGCCATAGCAAGCCGTAACCAGGAGTTGCTGAGTCCCGCCCAGGCCCGGGAAGTGGCCGAACAG
>WRHT01000183.1 GCA_009783115.1 Desulfovibrionaceae bacterium
TCCAGCCGGATTATCCATCTGGCGGACCGGGTGGAGGTGCTGATCCGCAAAGATTTCCCCATTCTGAGCCAGCGTGAGGAGATTTGCCGGATCGTCCGGAAAGAAAGCGGCGACAAGTTCGACCCCATGGTAGTGGATGCCTTTCTGCGCTGCTCCGGGCGGGAGAGTTTTTGGCTGGATTTGAACAACAGCAACTATATCCCGCTATTCATCAACAAAATGGCGGTCTGGGGAGCCGCCGACTACACGGCGGAAGAAGTGCTGGGTATCGCCGGGTTGTACGCAACCCTGATTGACCGTATGTGCGCCTTTACGGCTACGCATTCACGCAGCGTTTCACGGGTGGCCGCGTTGCTGGCCGCCAAGGCTGGATTTTGCAATACCGAACTGACCATGATGAGCATAGCCGGGCTATTGCATGACCTGGGAAAACTTTCGGTTCCTAACGCCATCCTGAACAAGCCCGCCTCTTTGACCCGTGAAGAACTGTATATCATAAGGCAGCACCCTTACTACACCTACCGTATTTTGGAACAGGTGGAAAATTTTTCGGCCATCGCCTCCTGGGGAGCCCTGCACCACGAAACCTTAGACGGACATGGATATCCCTTCAAAATTCACGCCAATGATTTGCCCTTGGGAGCGCGCATCATGGCTGTGGCCGACATCTTTGTAGCCTTGGCCGAAGACCGCCCCTATCGCGCGCGCATGCCCATGAATTCCATCAAGCGGACTATGCGCGGCATGCTCAAGGACGGCAAAATAGACAAGCATAGCGCGGAGATATTGTTCGACAGCTCTCAGGATGCAGAATCCATTATCCGTAAAGATCAGGAAAACGAATCCCCTTCCGGCCAAGACCAATAAAAACCGTCTCAAAATTTTTTTTAACGGGTTTCCGAAGCCGTCCATGATGAATGGCGCGGCTACACGGTTATATTAATAATTGTTTTTGTTGGAAATACAACAGCTCCTGGGCATCGTTACGGGTATTGGTTGAAAAAGATTGGGAGGTGCGGAGTGATCCGTAAAATTGTGAAAATCGACCCCCAAAAATGCGATGGATGCGGCTTATGCGCAAACGCCTGTCATGAAGCGGCCATCGTGATCGCCGACGGTAAAGCCAAACTCCTGAGCGACGAGTATTGCGACGGGCTGGGGGCTTGTCTGCCGGTCTGCCCCGCCGGAGCGATTGCTTTTGAGGAACGTGAGGCGGCGGCTTATAACGAGGCGGTGGTCCAGGCCAGGCAGGAGCGGCTGACAGCGCAGACTCCCCTAGCTTGCGGCTGTCCAGGGGCGCATGCCTATGCCATAGGACATTCCACGTCCGCGCATGAACCCGTGAACACGGTCAGCGAATTACGGCAATGGCCGGTGCAAATCAAGCTCGTGCCGGTAAACGCGCCCTATTTCGACAACGCGCACCTGCTGATTGCCGCGGATTGCGCCGCGTACGCCTGCGGAGATTTTCACAGCCGGTTCATGAAAAACAAAATTACCCTTATCGGTTGCCCCAAATTGGATGACGCTGATTACAGCGACAAACTCACCGAAATCATCGCCGGGAATAATATAAAATCCGTGACTGTGGCGCGTATGGAAGTGCCCTGTTGCAGCGGAATTGAACAGGCTGCGGGCGTTGCCCTGAAAAATTCCGGCAAATTTTTGCTCCGGCAGGTTTTCACCCTGACCGCCAGCGGCAAGGAAACAAAAATTTTAACGGTGAATCCTACCGCGGAGTATTATTTGTAACCCAAACGCGGTCATTCCCGGCTTTTGCCGGACATTCCTATCGTTATGCCAATCTTCCATTATTAAAATGCCATTCATGTAAACGGCATATAGCATCACACCAATTGTTTGGCCGTGATCATTCGGGTAGCTTTAGCTTCATGGCGGGGCTCCGAAAACGGCTTGCTTAAAAATTTTCCTTGCTATAAATCAGGAAAACTTTGGAACTTCCGCGGATAAAGCATCGTGGAACATAATAAACCGATGGAAGGAGCCCTTGATGACCGAAAAGAAACTCACGCCCTTCAGCCAAGCCAACCGGGAAGCCCTGCTGACCCTGGGCCTGTACGCCATATATTTCCTCTGGTGGTATATCTTCGCCTACGGCCTGGGAGATGGCGACCCTGCTGATTATACCTACATCCTGGGGTTTCCGGCCTGGTTTTTCATGAGCTGCATCGCCGGTTATCCGGTAATCACTTTCCTGGTCTGGATAGCCGTGCGTTTTCTGTTCAAGGATATTCCATTTTCCGGAATCTTGAAGGATGAAAATCTGGACTCCGTCGAAGAACGCGGCAAGGAGAATGGACATGTCTGATCGTATGGCCATGCTCATTCCCGTGCTGCTTTACCTGGTTTTTTCCATGCTGGTGGCCTACTGGGCACACCTGCGTTTCGCCGGCAAGGGGAATTTCATGGAGGAATACTTTGCCGGCGGACGGAGCATGGGCGGCTTCGTCCTGGCCATGACCATAGTGGCCAGTTACACCAGCGCCAGCAGTTTTGTAGGCGGTCCGGGCATAGCTTATGCCTTGGGCCTGAGCTGGGTGCTTCTGGCCATGATCCAGGTGCCGCTCACTTTCCTCACCTTGGGCGTCCTGGGCAAACGTTTTGCCATTGTGGCCCGCCGCACCAATTCCGTAGGCATAACCGACTTTCTGCGCGCTCGCTACGGCAACGACACCTTGGTGCTTTTGACCTCTATCGCCCTGATAATATTTTTTACCGCCGCCATGCTGGCCCAGTTCATCGGCGGGGCCAGGCTCCTGCAATCGGTCACCGGGCTTCCCTATGCCGCCGGCTTGGCCCTTTTCGGTTTTTGCGTTATTTTATATACGGCCATCGGGGGCTTCAAGGCCGTGGTCCTGAGCGACGCGGTCCAGGGTCTGGTTATGCTGGCGGTCGCGGTCATGGTCCTGGTGATCGTGGCGCGGGCCGGAGGCGGCGTGGAACAATGCATACGGACTCTGGAATCCATTGACCCCGGCCTGATCACTCCAAGCGGGCCTGGCAACAAGGTGCCGCAGCCCTTTATCCTTTCTTTCTGGATCCTCGTGGGACTGGGCACGCTGGGCCTGCCGCAAACCATACAGCGCTGCATGTCTTATAAAAATTCCGCTTCCATGCATCGGGCGATGATTTTCGGAACCATAATCATCAGCTTTCTTCTACTTTTCATGCACCTGTCCGGCGCGCTCGGCCGGGCTATTTTTCCGGATCTTCCAGCCGGAGACATGGCCATGCCCACCCTGATCACCTCCCTGCTTCCCCC
>WRHT01000184.1 GCA_009783115.1 Desulfovibrionaceae bacterium
GGCGTGGGCGAGCGCTCCAGGGAGGGGGCTGATCTTTGGAAGGAAATGATCGAGAGCGGCGTTATTGAAAAGACCGCCCTGGTATTCGGTCAGATGAATGAACCCCCCGGCGCGCGCATGCGGGTGGCCCTGACAGGCCTTACCATGGCGGAACACTTCCGCGACAAGGAAGGTCAGAATGTTCTGCTATTTATAGACAATATCTTCCGGTTTATACAGGCAGGCGCGGAGGTTTCCGCCCTCCTGGGGCGCATACCCAGCGCGGTGGGGTACCAGCCCACCCTTGCAAACGAGATGGGCGGCCTCCAGGAACGAATCGCAAGTACCACAAAAGGTTCAATTACCAGCATCCAGGCGGTTTACGTTCCCGCTGACGATCTTACGGACCCTGCGCCGGCTACTACCTTTGCCCACCTGGACGCGACTACCACCCTTTCCCGGAAGATCGTCGAACTTGGCATTTACCCCTCTGTGGATCCTCTTGCCTCAAGCTCCCGTATTCTTGACGCCGATGTGGTGGGGGAGGACCATTACAACACTGCCCGCCGCTCCCAGCAGATACTCCAGCGTTACAAGGAACTTCAGGACATCATAGCAATTCTGGGCATGGATGAACTTTCCGCTGAGGATAAGCTCATAGTCTCAAGGGCGCGGAAAGTTCAGCGCTTTTTCAGCCAGCCCTTCTTTGTGGCAGAAAAATTCACGGGCATTCCCGGCCGCTATGTTCCTGTAAAGGACACAGTCAAGGGCTTTAAGATGATCCTCGACGGCGAGTGTGATTCCATCCCCGAGCAGGCCTTCTACATGGCAGGCAGCATCGATGATGTACTGAAAAAGGAACTGTGATGGCGGCCCTCTTTGATTTTGAGGTGCACACACCGGAGAGGCTTTTTTTTTCCGGCAGGGTCGAGGCTGTGGTTGTCACCCTGGTGGATGGAGAAGCGGGGATCTACGCGAACCATTCCCCGTTTACGGCTCCGTCGGAGAGCTGCATTCTGCGCATAAAGGATGACAAGGGACAGTGGCGTTCCGCCTTTACCTCCAGCGGCATACTTGAAGTGAAGGACATGAGCAAATACAAAAATGTACTCATAGTGGACTCAGCAGAATGGCCTCACGAGATCGACAGGGAGCGTGTAATTGCCTCAAAAAAACAGGCCGAAGCAGACCTGGAAATGGCGGTGATGAAATTTGAGATTGATAACGCAAAGGCAAAATTGCGACGGGCCGAGGTTAGGCTAAAGGCCTGCGAATTGAGGGAAACCGGAAGCTAGGCCTGCTGATTTAGGACTGGGTCAAAATATCGTAGGGATCGTCTCCGAAACGCCGGTGCTGGATCGCTTCCAGAATGTGAACACTGTCCAGAGATTCCTTCCCGTCCAAATCTGCAATGGTTCTGGCAACTTTCAGGACACTGTGGCAGGCACGGCCTGAGAGGCAGAGTTTTGCCGCCGCGAGGCTAAATGCGCCCGCCGCCCTTTCTGTAAGGGTACAGTATTTCTCGATCTGGGAGGATGACATCCTTCCGTTGCGGCGGATAGTGCCTTTGTACCTATCTTTCTGTATCCCTATTGCGCCTTCTACGCGCAGCCTTATTTTGCCGCTTGATTCACCTGCTTTTCCGCCGGGGCTTAGTACACCCGGTGAGTTAAGGGGGATCCTCAGCTCTATACGGTCAAGAAGGGCGCTCCCAAGCTTCCTCCAATAGCGGCGGATCTCGTCGGGAGTGCAGAAGCACCCGGATTCGGGAACGCCCTGTGTATCAGGAAAGCCTTCACTGGCCATGCCCGCGCCAAGACGGCCGCAGGGGCAGCTATTCGCCGCCAGAAGGAGCTGGAAATCCGCGGGCAGCCTCAGTGGTCCTTCGGCGCGGACAATAGTGACCACATGATCTTCAAGGGGTTCCCGGAGGGATTGAAGTACGGGCATACGGAATTCCGGCGCCTCGTCCAGAAAGAGGACGCCATTATGGGCGAGCGAAATTTCGCCAGGTCGGGGGATGCTTCCGCCGCCCACCAGTCCCGAGACGCTGGCGTTGTGATGCGGCGAGCGGAAGGGTCGGGTTCGCATCAGGCCGCTGCCGGGCTGCAATTCGCCGGCGACGCTGTGGATCTTGGTTGTTTCCAGGCTTTCGTTGACGGTAAGAGGAGGGAGGATGGTGGGGAGGCGTTGGGCGGCCATTGTCTTACCACTTCCCGGCGGTCCCATCAGTAGGCAATGATGTGAACCGGCCGCCGCAACCACCATCGCGCGCTTGACCATCTCCTGGCCGCGCATGTCGGAGTAGCAGAGCGAATGATCCTCATCGTTAAAGGGGAAAGAGTCGGGCAGGATGGGTGGATCCCAGTTTCCGGTGAAGAATCCCACCGCTTCAGCGAGCTGGCCCACGCCGACGATATGTATTCCCTGGATCGCCGAACCCTCGCGGGCGTTGTCGCTCGGCAGCATCACGCCGTCCAGACCCATTTGCCTCGCCGTTATGGCCGCGGCCAAGGCGCCCCTGATGGGGCGAACCGCGCCATCAAGGGCGAGTTCCCCGGCGATCAGGTACGTTCCGCCCCGATCAGCCTGGATCTGGCCGCTTGCCATCAGGGTCACGAGCGCCAGCGGCAGATCGTAGACCGCTCCCTCCTTCCGCAGTTCGGCCGGGGCCAGGCTGTAGATAAGACGCCGGTAAGGGTATTCATAGCCGCTGTTCTGGATGGCGGAACGCACCCGGTCCAGGGCCTCCTGAACCGCCTTGTCGGGCAGGCCGACGATGCGCTGCCCCGGCCGGCCGCCGCCGATGTCAATCTCAACCTCCACTGGTACGGCGTCAATCCCGGAAATGGCGATGGAGTGGAGTTTGGCTAGCATGAGGCGATCAACTCCAGGGCGAGTTCGCGGAAACGGTTGCCCCGTTCCTCGAAGTCGCTGAACATCCCCCAGCTGGCGCAGGCGGGCGAAAGAAGGATGACGCCGCCTCGGGAGCAGAGGCGGAAAGCCTCGTGGATCGCCAGGGTGAAGTCGTCGCCGCACATCGCGATCGGCAGGGGGCCGAGTCCTCCGGGACGTTCGGCTGCCGCCGACTCGACGGCCTGGAGGAGCCGGGGCGCCGCGTCGCCCACCAGGACCAGGCCCGCCGCGTCCTTTTGTATCGCCGTTCCGAGATGGTCGAAAGGGGACTGCTTGTCGTAACCTCCGGCGATGAGCACCTTGTCGCCGGCTATGGCGGAAAGGGCGAGGATGGCGGACTCCGGCGTGGTGGATTTTGAATCGTTGACGAAGGTCC
>WRHT01000185.1 GCA_009783115.1 Desulfovibrionaceae bacterium
CGAGATGCTCGGCAATTTTTCCTTCGGCGACTATTTCAAGGCCGAGGCCATCCAGTTCGCCTGGGAGCTGATCACCGGGGAGCTGGGGCTCTCCCCCGGCAAGCTCTATATAACCATATACAAGGATGACGACGAAGCGGCTAACCTCTGGCTCAAACACAGCTCCGTGCCCCAGGAGCGTATCCTGCGCATGGACGAAAAGGATAATTTCTGGAGCATGGGCGATACCGGACCCTGCGGACCCTGTTCGGAAATTCTCATTGACCAGGGCGAACAGCTTCGCTGCGGCCCGGACTGCGGCATAGGCCGTTGCGATTGTGACCGTTTCCTGGAAATATGGAACCTGGTTTTCATGCAATACAACCAGATCGCCCCCGGACAACGCGAACCGCTGCCCAGGCCCAGCATCGACACCGGCATGGGACTGGAAAGGATCAGCGCGGTCTGCCAGGGGGTCTATTCCAACTATGATGGAGATCTTTTCCAGGAACTTATCGGCTTCACCGCCTTCCTTGCCGGGGTGAAGTACAGCCACAGCGCCCCGGACAGCAACGACACGGACACGGCCCTGCGCGTCGTTGCCGACCACAGCCGGGCTGCGGCCTTCATGCTGGCCGACGGCATCATGCCTTCCAACGAGGGGCGCGGCTATATCCTGCGCCGCCTGATCCGCCGGGCCTTCCGTTTCGGCCGCCTCCTGGGGCTTTCCGGACCCTTCCTGCACCAGACCGCCCTGAAGGTCACGGAGATCATGGGCGAAGATTTTCCAGAGCTGAATTCCTCGCGTCCCTTTATGGCCAAGGTCATTCTGGAAGAAGAGGAACGCTTTGAAAAAACCCTGGACAAGGGACTGGCCCTCCTGGAAAGCGAGCTGGACGGACTTGCCGCCACCGGCGCGCAAATCCTTTCCGGAGATCTGGCTTTCAAGCTCTATGACACCTTCGGCTTCCCGCCGGACATCATCAACGATGTCGCCGGGAAACGCTCTATCCGCATGGATGAGGCCGGCTTCAGCGCCCTGATGCTGGAACAGAAAAAAAGGGCCAGGGCCGCCTGGAAAGGTTCCGGCGAAACCGGCCCGGCCGCCGGTTTTGCCGGCCTCCTGGAAGAAGGTCTGCGCTCTGAATTTGTCGGCTACTCCTCCCTTGCCACCCAAAGCCGGGTCATCGCCCTGTTGAATGCCCAGGGGGAACGCGTGGAAGAACTGCGCGCCAATGATTCCGGATGGCTGGCCTGCGCCCGCACACCCTTTTACGGAGCTTCCGGCGGCCAGACCGGGGATACCGGGCTTATCCGCGCCTCCGGCGCTCTCGCCCAGGTGCTGGACAGCCTGAGACCCTCCCCGGACCTGACCATGCACAAGGTCGAGCTGCTCGAGGGGAACATGCGCCTGGACGCGGAAGCGGATTTGGCCGTGGATAAAGAAAACCGCCTGGCCGCGGCCCGCAACCACACCTGCACCCACCTCCTGCACGCGGCCCTGCGCGCCGCGCTCGGAACCCATGTACGCCAGGCCGGCTCCCTGGTAACCCCGGATCGTCTGCGCTTTGACTTCACGCACATGGCGGCCCTCACCGAAGAAGAACTGCTGGAGGTGGAAACCAGGGTCAACCGCGCCATCCTGGCCGATCTCCAGGTGAACTCCCGCGAAGGTTCCTATGCCGAGGCCGTGCGGGCCGGCGCCCTGGCCCTTTTCGGAGAAAAATACGGCGATGTGGTGCGCAGCGTCCACATAGAGGACGAATCCGCGGAACTCTGCGGCGGAACCCATCTCACGCGCACCGGGGAGGCCGGTTTTTTCGCCCTGCTCTCCGAGAACGGTGTGGCCGCGGGGGTACGGCGCATTGAAGGAGCCACCGGCTGGAGGGCCCTGGAACTATACCGCGCCCAGCGCCTGGAAAACCGCGCCCTGGCCGCCCTGTTCAAATCCAGGCCCGGAGAACTGCTGGATAAGGCCAAAGCTTTACAGGAAGAAGCGCGCAATCTGCGCAAGAACCTGGAAAAGGCCGGCGCGGAAGCCGGCCCGGCCACGGACAGCCTGAAGCAGATCCGCAACATCGGCGGCCTGGAAGTGCTGACCGCGCATATCCAGACAGCGAATATCAAGGCCCTGCGTGAGCTTTCCGACCAGGCGCGGAGCAGAATCACCTCCGGCATAACTTGCCTGGCCGCCGAGGAAAACGGCAAAATAAACCTCATCCTCAGCGTCTCCAAGGATCTGCACCATCGATTCACCGCCCCGGATCTTATCCGGGACATCGCCCCGGAAATCGGCGGTTCCGGCGGCGGACGCCCGGATTTGGCCCAGGCCGGCGGCAATAATCCCGCTGGTCTGGAAGCCGCCTTCGCCAAGCTCTTGAAAATCATTAGCTAATATCGCGGCCTTCTCCTCACATTTCCTCTCCCCTGACCGATAAGCCCTGTAAATCGGCTTGTCTGCCGCTATTATGGCTTGGATATTGCATAATTCCGGCCGTCCGCGGGTAACTGAAAAAATTTTCCCAAGGCATAAAGTTTAGTTCGCAGCTCACGATAAGCTAAGTGAACATGGGTGGAAAAGCCGCAAGGAAGCGGCAAGCATAACGCGACGCCCGGAACGAAAAATATTCATGGAGGAATATTATGTCCCTGAACATAAACCACAACTTAATGGCGATGAACGCCGCCCGTAACCTCAGCAGCTCCTATAACATGCTGGCTACCTCGGTCCGCAAGCTGTCTTCCGGCCTGCGCGTGGGCACGGCCGCCGACGACGCCGCCGGCCTGGCCATTCGTGAACTCATGCGCGCGGAAATCGCCTCCCTGAACCAGGGCGCGCGTAACGCCGCGGATGCCATTTCCCTGATCCAGACCGCGGACGGCGCTCTGGGAGTCATTGACGAAAAGCTCATCCGTATGAAGGAATTGGCCGAACAAGCCGCCACCGGCACCTACAACTCCGACCAGCGTTTGATGCTTGAATCCGAATACCAGGCCATGGCCTCGGAAATCACCCGAATCGCCAATGCCACTTCATTCAACGGCGTGCACCTGCTCAACGGAAAGCTCTCCGGCTTCGAACACAACGGCGCCGGCATGGATTCGACCGGCAAGCTGAAGGTCCATTTCGGCACCGGCAACGATTGCAGTGAAGATTACTACTATGTGCGCATCGGTATCGCCACCGCTTCCGCCCTGGGCCTGGGCAACCAGTCTGACACCGCGAGGAGCGTGGCCGGACACGCCATATCCACCCAGTCGCTGGCGCAGTCGGCCCTGACCGCCAT
>WRHT01000186.1 GCA_009783115.1 Desulfovibrionaceae bacterium
GCTTTTTTCACGGTTGCCACCTACCGGGTCGGGCTGGAGGTCATTCTGGATGACCAAAGCATCGGATATGTGGCCACGCAGGAGGTCGTATCCGGCTCCATGGCCTTTGTGGCCGAGTCGGCCTCTCAGATCCTTGGGTATCCGTATACCCCTTCCAATAACATTCAATATCAGTTTTCCGTTGTCAGCCGCAATAAGATATTTGACCGCCAGGAAACGGTTGAAAGCCTGCTCATGCAAATCCCTGAAATCGGCAGGCTGCACACGCTCCGCATTGACGGGGAAGTGGTGGGGGCCTCCGAAAGCAGGGCCGCGATAGAGAATTTGCTGGAAGAAATTCTGGCGTCTTATTCGGGGCCGGGGGTCGAGCCTTATATCCTCAATGACGTTTCCGTTGAGCATGGCCTTGCCTCACGGACCCTTTTGCGCTCGGAGGATGAATTTCGGGACATCCTGGCCTCCAACCACAGTGAGGAGGTCCACTATACCGTCCGCTGGGAGGAAAGCGCCGATTTGATCGCCGACGCGTTTGGCCTTTCGGTTGAAACCTTGCGGGAATTCAACCCGGATGCCGACCTGGCCCAGCTGCATATGGGGCAAACCCTTCTGGTCAAAAAACGGAAGCCTTTCCTCTCCGTTTCCTATGATAAGACGGGGAGCTATATCAAATCCATCCCGCATACCACCCAATATTTGGAGGACGACAGCCTTTGGCTCGGCGAGACAAGGGTGCAGGCCGAAGGCGCCTCAGGCGAGGCGAGGCTCTATACCCGCCAGGGCTTTTTGGACGGATATGCCCAGCCGGTTGAAATCACCCATCAGGAAATCCTTTCCCAGCCTGTGGAAAAGGTTATTGTAAGCGGCACAAAAATCCGCGCGGCCACCGGTACCTTTATCCGGCCCACAAACGGCCGGTTCTCATCCGGCTATGGCTACCGCACCCTGTATGGCAGGCGGCAGTTCCATCAGGGCGTTGACTATGCCAGCCCCACCGGCACGCCGATTCATGCCTCAGACGGCGGCGTGGTGACGCAGGCCGGCTGGATGAGCGGGTATGGCCTTGTCGTTGTGGTGGATCATGGCAACGGGTTTTCCACCGCCTATGGGCATTGCTCTAAAATTAACGTCTCGGCAGGGCAAACGGTGGGCCAGGGCGAGAGGATTGCCTTGGTGGGCAACACAGGCCGCTCCACCGGATCCCATGTCCACTTTGAAATCCGGGTGAACGGCGCGCCGCAAAACCCCTTGCGCTATATGCGGTAATTCCTCATACGTTCCAAACCGCCCGTCGGGTCCAGACTGCTGAACCCGACGGGTTTAATCCGTCCGTGTTTGCCGGAAGACGGCTTTTCGTAAAACAGGCAGGACAAAGATGGCCAGCGCGCCGCCGGTACAGGCCGTAATAAGCTGCGACACGCCGAAAGCGGCGACCAGCGCTTTTGGAAAATCAAGAACAGGGACGGCAAACCGGACAATGCCGAAATACAGCCAAAGGCACTTTGCCCCGGCGGCGGCGGCAAGGGCCATCATATGCGGAATCAGCCAGCCCTTTATGTTTAACCGGCCGATATGGTGCCACAGCGTGACTAAAATCGCGTTCCCGGCCATGACAAACGGAACGACCGGGAAAAAAACCGCGCCAATGCCGAAAAAAAACGCGAGCAAAGGAGAGGTCAGGGCTACCGTCAGCCCCGACCATATCCCGCATGTCATGACGGCAACAATTAAAATCAAATTGACAACCGCCCCCGTCACAAGCGTGTTGCCCAGCGGCACCGTGACATACTGCAAAACAATCAGCAGCGCAATAAAAACAGCGGTGCGCGTGACCCATAAAATCCTGGCCTTCATGTAAATTCCCTCTTTTCCGTATTTATACCCTATACTGCCCGGCTGCGGGCAGTATAGGGTATTATAGCATTTCAGGCGGATTTTTCATACCCTTGATTTCATTTTTCAAATTGGCATCCTTGTCATATTTTCAACCTTGGGGAGACATAATATTACAGCGACACTCAAAAACAAGATTGGAAATGTGACAGCTGATGGATACCCCTGCGACATTTGCTCCGGCAGCGGAGCCGGCAAAGGAAAATGAAATGGCCGGGCAGCTCGAAGAGATTGAGGCGCTTGGCGCGGCAACCGTGCGGGGAAGCCGGTACGCCGTACACTGCCTGACCATTGTCGGTCAGATCGAGGGCCACGGGCTCCTGCCGCCGCAGAACAAAACAACCAAATACGAACATGTCCTGCCCCAGCTGGCCGCGATTGAGGAAGCCGAGGATATCGACGGCCTGCTTGTCATGCTGAATACGGTTGGCGGCGATATTGAGGCGGGGCTGGCCATTGCCGAGCTGATTTCCGGCATGAATACGCCGACTGTCTCTTTGGTTTTGGGCGGCGGGCATTCAATCGGCGTGCCCCTGGCTTCGGCGGCGCAGGTTTCGATGATCGCGCCGTCGGCTGCCATGACCATCCACCCCGTCCGTTTGAACGGCGTAATTCTGGGGGTTCCGCAAACATTCCACTATTTTCAGAAAATTCAGGAGCGGATTGTGCGCTTTGTCGTTAAAAACAGCCGTATATCCGAAAAAAAATTCCTGGAGCTGATGCACCGCACCGACGAGCTGGCCGGGGATGTGGGCACGGTCCTCTATGGTGAGGAAGCGGTGTCGGCCGGGCTTATCGACCGCGTGGGCGGCCTGTCCGACGCGCTTGCGGAGCTGCACCGGATGATTGACGAGGCGCAAGAAACCCCCGCTTAGACGAGCGTATCTAAGCGGGGGTTTCAACCTATGTGATTTCTTAATCCATGGCGATGATGGCGGCATGCTTTTGAAACCGTGTTATTGACAGGGCCTGGGAGCTTTGCTATAATCCATGCCGGGGTGTACATAGATGTATTACAAACAGTCGGGAAAATTCAACGTCGGCAGAAGCATTCTTTTTTTGATCCCTGCTTTGGTGATTACTGTGCTGCTGTCTTTTGCCTACGCCTGGCTTTTCCGCGTTTTTTCAAGTGTAGAGATCAAGACGCTCATCATGCTCGGCATGGGGGCTGTTTTGGGGTTTGTCCTGAAAAACTGGATCCGGTCGGGGCATATCCGCAGCGTTCCGGTGGCTGTGGCCGGTGGCGTGCTGATTTTCGCTACATTTGCCTATGTTCACTTTCTTGGTTATGTGATGGTCAGCCTCCGCCAGAACCGGGATCCCCTTCT
>WRHT01000187.1 GCA_009783115.1 Desulfovibrionaceae bacterium
GTCCGCCTGGCGGACAGATCTATAGGTTACAACCGTAAACCCCGTTCCCAGCCTTCCGGATCCGCGTCCAAATCCAGGCCCGGTTTGAGCCTGTAGGCAGGCAGGCGCATCAGGCACTGCCTGTCCCGGCCGCACAAAAGCAGCCGCAGTTCAACCCCGTCCCGATCCGTGGCGTGACGCAACAAAATATCCTTAAGGCCATCCATGTCTTTTTCTTCCAAATCATCCAATCCGCACTCCACCTGCCAGGGAGCGGAATCGTTCCGCACGGCCTCCATAAGCGGGCGCATGGACAGGGCCTTAAGCTTGATCTCTTTGGGAAGCGCCTCCTCCTCTTCTTCAAAGCCGGACGCTTCTTCCAGCCTGTCCGCCAGGACCACGGCCGTAAGCTCAAATGGAACGCCCGGCCTGAAAGCCGGCGCGGTCGCCTTGCTCTGAGCCTTGGATACGGATGGCGCGGACCTCAGCAAAGGCGTCTCCGGGGTAAGCAGAAAAGCCGACGGCGACGGCCTGGACAAGGCGGCTTCGCCTCCACGCAGGGCGGGATCCGCCCCGGACACGGCCCCTTCCTCAAACAACAGCCTGGCCTCTTCCGCCAAATCGGCAAAAAACAGGCATTCCCCGCTGGAGGTAAAATCGCTCACCCGGCAGTTCGCCATGTACTTGCCGCTCTTCTTGATGCGTTTTCCGGCGAAATCACTCATCAAGACCGCGGTCCTGATGACCTCGCCCGGAGCTAGTTCGCGCGCTTCCTCCAGGGGCAGAAGCCCGAGCCGGCCCATAATCCTACGGAAAGGCCCCAAAGGATGCCCGGAAAGGAAAAAGCCCAAGGCCTCTTTTTCATAGTGCAGTTTTTCCTCGTCCGGCCATTCTTCCAGCGCCTGTTCCGGCAAATCCATTCCCAACCCTCCGTTGCCGGAAAAGCGGACAGGCGGGGCCAGGGCCAGCATGGACAACTGCCCGGAACCGGCCTCTTTTTGTTTTTTCTGGGCCAAAGCCAGCGCCTGCCCCAAGGCTTCGCACATAACCCGGCGCGGACAGCCGAATACGTCCATTGCCCCGCCCTTGATCAAATATTCCAAGGATCGCTTGGTCACCTTGCGCAGGTTCACCCTGGAACATAAATCCAGGAGCGAGGCGAAAACGCCGTTCTTCTCCCGTTCCTCAACAATCTCGCGAATAGCTTCACTCCCGACGTTCCGGACCCCTCCGAGGCCGAAGAGGATACTGCCGTTACGCACGGAAAAGGCGTACCCGCCTTCCTGCACCGAAGGCTTTTCCACCCGCAGGCTTAAATCCCGGCAGGCGTCCATATACTTGAGGAGCCTGTCCTGGTTGCCGATTTCCGAACTCAGCAGGGCGGCCATGAATTCAGGGGCATAATGGGCCTTAAGGTAGGCGGTTTGATAAGAAATAAGGGCATAAGCCGCTGAATGGGATTTATTGAAGCCGTAACCGGCAAACTTCTCGATCAGTCCGAAAATTTCCGCGGCCTTGCCCTCGGGCACGCCGCCGTTCCTGGCCCCTTCCATGAATTTGTTCCGCTGGGCCAGCATGATCTCTTTGTTCTTGCCGCCTATGGCCTTGCGCAAATCATCCGCCTCGCCCTGGGTAAAACCGGCCACCAGCCTGGCGATCTGCATGGCCTGTTCCTGGTAAACGATCACCCCGTAAGTGGATTTCAAACAGTCTTCCAGTATGGGCAGGGGATAGACCACCTCCGCCGCTCCATGCTTGCACTCAATAAAATAATCAACCATGCCCCCTTCAAGTGGGCCTGGGCGATACAAGGCGATCATGGCGATGATGTCTTCAAGGCGGGTGGGTTTTAGTTTACGCAGATAACGGCGCATGCCGTCGCTTTCAACCTGGAAAATGCCGTCGGTATCTCCAGAAGAGTACAGACGGTAAGTCGCCTGGTCATCCAGGGGCAAATCCTCCAAATCCGGCGCCCGGCCATGCCTGGAACGAATGAGATCCAGGGCGTCGTGCAGCACTGTCATGGTGCGCAGACCCAGGAAATCGAACTTGACCAGGCCGATCTGCTCCACGTTCTTCATATCATACTGGGTGACCAGTTCATCGTGCTTGCCGTGGTAAAGCGGCAGGTATTCCACCATGGGGCGATCGGAAATCACCACCGCCGAGGCGTGGGTGGAGGCATGGCGGGAGAGGCCCTCCAGACGCTTGGAAATATCCAGGAGTTTACGCAGGGACGAACCTTCCGCGCTCTGCTCGTATAATTCCTTGAGCCTGGGCGAATATTTCATGGCCAGGGCCATGTTCAATTTGATTTCTTCCTCGCCGGCGGGCAAAGACTTGTTCAAACGCCGGATCTCCCGTTCCGCCTCGCCCACCAGGGCGGCCAAGCGGTTGGTCTCTTCAAAGTCCAAACCCAGGGCGCGCCCCACATCCTTTATTACCGCCTTGGTTTTCAAAGTGCCGAAGGTGGTAATCTGGGCCACCGCATCCGCGCCATAGCGCTCACTAATGTATTGCAGCACCAGGGAACGCTTGCGTTCACAAAAGTCCACGTCGATATCGGGCAGCTTTTTACGATCCGGGTTCAGGAAGCGTTCAAAGAGCAGGTTATAGGCTATGGGGTCAAGATTGGTTATGCCCAAGGCCCAGGCAGCCAGCGATCCGGCCGCGCTCCCCCGTCCGGGGCCCACCGGCACGCCGTTGCGCTTGGCCCAGTCTATAAAATCGCGTACAATCAGGAAATAGCTCTGGTAGCCCATCCGGCCGATGACCTCCAGCTCCATTTCCAATCTGGCCTGGTATTCTCCAGGATCCGTCCCTTCCGCCAGCTTTTCCAGGCGTCCCTCCAGGCCGGCGCGGGCCAGACGGCGAAATTCCTCATCCAGGGAAACTCCCGCCGGCGTCTCAAAACGCGGAAAATAATAAACCCCTTTGGGGGTCAGATCCTCCGCGTAATTTTCGCATAAATCCGCGATGCGCCCGGCATTGTCCAGGGCCTCCGGCGCCCAGGCGAAGGTCTTTTCCATTTCCGCCGGAGATTTGTAATACAATTCATCCGTATCCATGCGCATGCGCCGGACCTCATCCACCTTGGCCTTATTCTGGATGCACAGCAGAAGATCGTGCGCTTCGGCATCCTCCCGGTTCAGGTAGTGGCAATCATTGGTGGCCACCAGCGGCAGGCCGGAAAGACGGGAAAGGTCCAGCAGTTTTTTATTCAGTT
>WRHT01000188.1 GCA_009783115.1 Desulfovibrionaceae bacterium
CCCCCGCCGCGTGCGGCGCCGGCCGGTAAAGCCCCGGTCAAGGATGATGCCGGAAAGGCTTCTTCCACCATCCGGGTGGATCACGAGAAACTTGACCACTTGATGAACCTGATCGGCGAGCTGATTATCAATCGAAACCGCTACACCATGCTGGCCCGCAACCTGGAAAGCGATCCCAACAATGTGGATGTCAGCAAGGTGGCTCAGGATCTTTCCGAAACCACCTATTCCATGGCGCGCATTTCCGATGATCTGCAAGATACGATCATGAAGGTGCGCATGGTGCCGGTCTCTTCCGTGTTTTCACGTTTCCCCCGTCTGGTGCGGGATCTCTCCAGAAAGAGCAACAAAGAGGTGGATCTCATTCTTGAAGGCGAGGAAACGGAACTGGACAAAAGCGTGGTGGAAGTTATCGGCGATCCTCTGGTGCATCTTATCCGTAACTCCGTGGATCACGGCATCGAAGACGAGAAGGCCCGTCAGGCCTCCGGCAAGGCGCCTAAAGGAAAGGTTTGGCTGCGCGCCTATTACAAGGGCAATTCCGTGGCCATTGAGATTGAGGATGACGGCAAGGGCATTGACCCGGAAAAGATGCGTGAGGCGGCGGTGCGCAAGGGCATCGCCACCCAGGAAGAAGCCAAGGCCATGGATGATCGTGAGGCAATTGACCTGATCTTTGCCCCTGGTTTTTCCACGGCCTCGCAGATTACGGATATCTCCGGCCGGGGCGTGGGCATGGATGTGGTGCGCACCAACATCAAAAGCCTTAAAGGCACCATCAAT
The DNA here is from genome assembly GCA_009783115.1 of Desulfovibrionaceae bacterium. The sequence continues at coordinate 784 of WRHT01000188.1, forward strand.
ACCTTTTCCGAGTTGGGCAAGGGAACCCGCTTCACCCTCTCCTTGCCTCTGACCCTGGCTATCATAGACGCCTTGATGGTCAATGTGGATGGAGCTTTTTACGCCATACCCCTGGACGCGGTTTCTGAAACCACTAAAATCGAGGCCAGCCGTCTGACGGACGTCAAGGGCCGTAAGGCCGTCACCCTGCGGGGCGAAGTGCTGGGCATCATCAGCTTGGCTGAACTTCTGGGCGTGTCCTGTCATATGCACGAACACTCCATGCTTTCGGTGGTGGTGATCCAGGATAATGACCGCCGTTTGGGCTTGGTGGTGGACAAGCTCCTGGAGCGGCAGGAGATTGTCATTAAGCCTCTGGGAGCCTACCTGGGAGATCTTAAGGGAATTTCCGGAGCCACCATCATGGGTGACGGCAGCGTGATCCTGATCATGGATCCGCATGAGCTGTATTTGATGGCCACTTCCAAGGCCATTTGAGCTTAGCCGGGATGCTTGCCGAACCTGACGCGACCGGCATAAGGTATCTCCGGGGTGACGCCACCGCCCCCTTGGGGCGGGGGAACAAGATCATCGCGCATATATGCAATGATCTTGGAGGCTGGGGAGCCGGATTCGTGTTGGCCTTGTCCAGGCGTTGGGCCGCTCCAGAGGCCGAATATCGGGCTTGGGCCGCCTCCGGGGAAGATTTTGTCCTGGGGAAGACGCGTTTCGTGCCGGTGGAGAGCAGGCCGGATGGACGAATTTGGGTGGCTAATCTTATAGGGCAACACGGCCTTGCCCCGGATCAGCGCGGGAATCCTCCCATACGTTACGCGGCTGTAGAAGAGGGGCTGCGGCGGATAGCCGTATTTGCCAAGGAGAACGAGGCTTCCCTGCACATGCCGCGCATAGGCTGCGGCTTGGCCGGAGGCATTTGGGAGAAAATTGCTCCCCTGATTGAAGCGGCGATTTGCGCCCAGGGTCTGGAGGCGACGGTATATGATCTTCCGGGCCGCTAATCCCGCGCTGTCTTGGTTTCTGGTAAAGCGGGCGCGCGGGGTCAGGGCTTGAGCGAAATGTGCTTGATGTTTTCACCCCGGACAATGAAGAAGGTCTGTTCGGCGATGTTCACCGCCCGTCGGCAGACCCGGTTCAGGGCGCGGCAAGTCAGGAGGCCTTGCAGACCGGCGTATGGTTCCCAGTTTTCTTTCAGGTCTTCCCGGCAGCACAGAAAATCCACCATATTCTGCACAGCCAGGATTTCCCTCCGACCGCTATCTTTGCTTTCCCGGCAAAGGGCCATGGCCTTTTCCGCGTTATAATCCCTGAAACACTCCACCGCCCGGCTATATAAGGATATGCCCATATCCATGAGGGAGTGGACAATGGCCATGCCCGATGCGGGCAATTCGGCATGCAGGAGCATGGCGCGTTCGGCAATATCCACAGCCTCGTCTCCGATACGCTCCAGGTCAAGGACCATACGCAGGGAGGCTACCACGAAACGTAGATCCTGGGCTACCGGCTGATTGCAGGCCAGGATGGTCAAGGCCAGTTCATCTATCTCCATTTCCAGGGTATTGATGGCAGCGTCGCCATCACGCATTTCCTTCGTTCTGTCCCGGCCTTCCACCAGGATGGCGCTGGTTTTATCCAGGGCGATGCCCACGGAGGTGCACATGACCAGCAGACGGGTGCGCAGGGAGGTGAGATCGTGAAGCAGTTTTGTCTCTGTGGTGTTCATCCGAACCTGCCTGTGATGTAATCCTCAGTCTGTTTCAACTTGGGGCGGGTGAAGATATTTTCAGTATAGCCCGATTCAATGAGTTTACCCATATAAAAAAAGGCGGTGTGATCCGAAACGCGCGCGGCCTGTTGCATATTGTGCGTCACGATGATGATGGTCAGCCGTTCTTTCAGCACGCGCAGGCTCTCTTCTATTTTTTGCGTGGCTATGGGGTCCAGGGCGCTGGCCGGTTCGTCCAGGAGCAATACCTGAGGATCCACGGCCAAGGCGCGGGCGATGCACAACCGTTGCTGCTGGCCGCCGGAAAGTCCAAGGGCCGAAGTGTGCAGACGATCCTTGACCTCTTCGAAGATGGCTGCCCGATGCAGAGATTCTTCCACTTTGGCGCTGATCTCCGCTTGGTTTTTCATGCCGTTTACCCGCAGGCCGTAGGCCACATTTTCAAAAATGGTTTTTGGAAAAGGGTTGGGTTTTTGAAAGACCATGCCTACACGGCGGCGCAGGGATACAACATCGGTTCGTTCCGTATGGATGTTTTCGCCGCTCAGCAAAATTTCTCCTTCCACGCGTATGCCTGGAATAAGATCGTTCATCCGGTTCATACAGCGTAAAAAAGTGCTTTTGCCGCAGCCGGAAGGGCCGATGAGCGCGGTGACCTGGTATTGTGGAAAATCCAGGTTGATTTCGTATA
>WRHT01000189.1 GCA_009783115.1 Desulfovibrionaceae bacterium
GTTTTACGGCGGCCCCGATGCGCCCCATGCCGCTGGCATCCAGATTGCGCAGCAGGTCCTCGCTGACATTGGGAATGTCGCGGGTGATTTCTTCCGGCCCCAGCTTGGTGTCGCGGGCCACTACCTCAAATTCCTCAATATGCACGGAGGTGAAGGTGTCGTCCTTGACGCAACGCTCGGAAATGAGAATGGAATCTTCAAAGTTATAGCCGCACCAAGGCATGAAGGCCACGATCAGGTTCTTGCCCAAGGCGAGTTCGCCCTTTTCTATGCCGGGACCGTCCGCCAGCACCTCGCCTTTTTTCACTTTTTGTCCGGAGCGGCAACTGGGTTTTTGTCCGAAACAGGAATTCTGGTTGGATTTGTGGAATTTTTGCAGATTATAGGCGCGCACTCCGCCGGTTTCCGGGTACAGGCCACCGCCGTAACCCACCAGGATGCGCGTGGCATCCACATAATGCACCACCCCGTCTTCTTCGGCCAGGATACAGGCGCCGGAGTCGCGGGCCACGTCCCCTTCCATGCCCGTCCCCACCAAGGGGACATCGTTGCGGAGCAGGGGCACGGCCTGGCGTTGCATGTTGGAGCCCATGAGGGCGCGGTTGGCGTCGTCATGCTCCAGGAAGGGGATGAGAGCGGCGGAGATGGAGACCATCTGGCTGGGGGAGACATCCATGAGGGTGACCTTGGATTTGGGGCTCATGGCCACATCGCCCTTGATGCGGGTGATCACGAATTCATCCAGGATGTTGCCGTCCTTGTCCGTGCGCGAGTTGGCCTGGGCGATGATCTCGTTGTCTTCAAAATAGGCGTCGGTGAAGGTCACTTCCTTGGTCACCCGTCCGTCCGCCACCTTGAAGTAGGGGGTTTCGATGAAGCCGAAGTCATTGACCTTGGCATAGGTGGTCAGGGAGACGATGAGGCCGATGTTCGGGCCTTCCGGGGTTTCAATGGGACAGATGCGCCCGTAGTGCGAGGTATGCACGTCGCGCACCTCGAATCCGGCCCGGTCCCGGGTGAGCCCGCCTGGTCCAAGGGCGGAAAGGCGGCGTTTGTGGGTGACTTCCGAAAGGGAGTTGGTCTGGTCCATGAATTGGGAGAGCTGGGAGGTGCCGAAAAATTCCTTGAGCACCGCGGCCACCGGCTTGGGATTGATCAGGTCGTGGGGCATGAGGGAAGAGACTTCCTGCAGGCTCATGCGTTCCTTGATGGCTCGCTCCATGCGCACCAGGCCGATACGGTACTGGTTTTCCACCAGTTCTCCCACCGGCCGCACCCGGCGGTTGCCCAGGTGATCTATGTCATCGGCCGGACCGTGGCTGTCTTTCAGGTAGACCAAGGTCTTGATGGCCTTGAGGATGTTTTCGTCCGTGAGGGTGCGCAAGGAGGGGTCATCGGCAAGGCTCAGGCGCTGGTTCAGCTTGTAGCGTCCTACTGGGGAGAGATCATAATAATCCGGGTTGCGGAAGATATTATTGAAAAAGCTGGCCGCGATTTCCGCCGTGGGCGGCGAACTGGGGCGCAGACGGCGGTAAATTTCCACCTGGGCGCCGTCGGTATCTTGGATCTTGTCCAGCATCAGGGTATCCAGGATGGAGGAAGAGGCGTCCGCCCCCTTGGTGCGCAAGACGGCAAAGCGGGTGATTCCGGCCTCGCGGATGTTCTCCAGGAAGGCCTCGGTCACCTCTTCGGCGGCCTCGGCCAGAAGCGCGCCGTTTTCTGGATGGGGCACATCCTCGGCCAGGTAATAGCCGTAGGCGAAATCCGGGGCGACTTCCAGCGTTGGGTCCGGCTGTTCGCGCAAGAGCCGCCAGATACGCTTGTTGATAGGTTTGCCGGCTTGAGCCAGCACCTTGCCGTCCTTATCCAGAATATCGGCGTAAGCATTGATCTTGATCTGCATTTCCTTGGGCAGTTCCCAGAAGATCCGCCCTTCCTTGGTCACACGCAGATATTCTTTTTCATAGAAATAATCCAGGATCTGGTTCCTGTTCATGCCCATGGCCTTGAAAAGGATGGTCACCGGCATCTTCCGGCGGCGGTCGATGCGGGCGTAGAGGATGTCTTTATGGTCAAAGTCGAAATCCAGCCAACTGCCGCGCATGGGGATGATCCGGCAGGAATACAGCACCTTGCGGCTGGAATGGGTCTTGCCGGAATCATGTTCGTACAGGATGCCGGGAGAGCGCTGTAACTGGTTGACGATGACCCGCTCCGTGCCGTTGACGATGAAGGTGCCTTTCTCCGTCATCAGCGGCAGGGTGCCGAAATAGATATCCTGCTCCTTGATGTCGCGCACACTCCGGTTGCCGGTGGAATCATCCACGTCAAAAACGAAGAGCTGCACCTTGATGCGCAGGGGGGCTTCGTAGGTCAGTCCCTTGCTGATGCACTCGGCCTGGTCGTATTTGGGTTCGCCTATTTCATAGCCAACATATTCCAGGCTGGCGGTCTTGTTGAAGTCGGTGATGGGAAAAACCGAGCGGAATACTCCCTCCAACCCTTCCGAAGGGGCGCGCTTGGCTTGGTCCGGCTGGAGGAATTTCTTATAGGAGTCAACTTGCAGATTGAGCAGGTGGGGAGTGGGGAGAGTGACCGAAATTTTGCCGAACTTTTTGACAATCTGGCCCATTTTTCACCTCAGGGCGGCCCGCCGCCGTTATATGCCGCGCAAAAACAATATGGCCTGCGACCGGCAAGGCCACAGGCCTTTTGGCCTGTAATAAATTTACAAATAAATCAATATACTTAGAGTGGAGTTCATTTATTTTGAGAAGCAAGAGCAAATGATGAACCTAAGCTTTTAATCCATAGAAAATAAAAAAGCAAGGAGAAAAATAAAAAAATTATTCGTATTCGGTAAAACGCACCAGTTCCAGCAGGGTTTGGCGATGGGTGGCCACGATGTGGAAGTACTCGTTTTGCGGCACATAGATGTACGGCACGGACTCGTTTTGACGGAAAAAGAACAGGGAGAGGATCATCCGGTTGATGGCCTGGTGCCCGATAATCACGATGCCCGGCGCGGCTCCGGAGAGAAACAGGGCCTTGCGGAAGCCCTTGTCCACCCTGTTTTTCAAGGTGATGTAACCTTCTCCGCCAGGATAGACATAGGCGTATTTATCAGCTTGGCGGGCGGCGTATTCCGTGGGTAAATTCCGGCGGATCTCCGCATAGCTCATGCCTTCGCATTCCCC
>WRHT01000190.1 GCA_009783115.1 Desulfovibrionaceae bacterium
GGCGGGCGGCGTATTCCGTGGGTAAATTCCGGCGGATCTACGCATAGCTCATGCCTTCGCATTCCCCGGCGCTGATTTCGTCAAATTCCGGGAGCATGATGTGGATGCTGCCGGGATGTCCTTGCAGCAGAGGGGCGGCGGTTTCTCTGGCCCGCTTGCGGGAGGATGTGAAGATATAAGGTATGTCAAAGGGCTGGAAATGGGCGGCCAGGGCTTCGGCTTGTTTCCGGCCCTTGCCGGTTAGGCCGGAATCGCCGCCGATGCGATCTTGGGCGTTGTATTCGCTTTGTCCGTGCCGCAAAAGATAGAGATGGCGCACCCAGTCGGAAATCAAAATGTCGCGGATCTGGATGTAAAAGGGGATTCCTGTGCAGTCGCGCTCTTCCAGGATGCGGTTGTGCAGCGTTTCCACCCGGACGAAATGTCTTTCTTCCCGCAAGGGCGCATACAGCCGTTCATAGTAGCCGATGCGCCGCACGAAGCTCTTCTTGGCCGCGTCCAAGCCGAGGCTGGAAAATTCCGGCAGTCCGGCCTTGCGTTCGATGCTCGCCTCAAGCAACTCCGTATCGTTATTGATACACTCGATAAACAAAATGGGCGCGTCCGCCAGCTTCTCTTCAAGAACGCGCCGTCTTTGGCGGCTGATGTTGGCCGCGTCCAGCACGGCCACATTTCCGCCGTTGGCCAGGAAATCCCTGGCCTGCTCCATGTTGACCCTGGCCAGTTCCTCCCTTTGCCGGCGCGCCGACTCATTTTCAGGGGCGTAAAATTCCGGCAGGGAAGAGGCCGCGCCCAGCCTGTTCCGGCGCAGGTCCCCGTTATTGAACAGGCGGACCTTCAGCCCGTCGGCCTCCAAACCTTCCAACAGGCGGGCGGCCAGAAAGGATTTGCCCCTGGCCGGCAGTCCCACCAGCGCTATATACAGACGAGGCACAGGCTATTCCAGCGCGCCGCGCGCGGCGGCCGCGAATTTGTCCACTATTTCCAGGGAGCGGTCAAAGGAAGTCATTGGAGTTCAGCGGCGGCCTTGTCCACTTCCTCCCGCATGGAGGTTCTGGTCTTGAGCAGACGTTCCGCCAAATCTTGATCCTCCAGAGCCAGGATCTGGGCGGCCAGCCAGGCCGCGTTGCGGGCGCCGGCTTTGTCCAGGGCCACGGTGGCCACGGGAAAACCGGAAGGCATCATCACGGTGGAGAGGAGGGCGTCCAGGCCGCCCAGGTTCCCGCTGCTCAGGGGGATGCCGATTACCGGACGGATGGTGCGGGCGGCCACCGCGCCGGCCAAGTGCGCGGCCATGCCGGCGGCGCAGATGTAAACCCCGCAGCCCTCGGCTTCCAGCTCGCGCACCAGGGTTTCGGTGCGTTCCGGGGTGCGGTGGGCCGAAGTGATGGTGAAGATATGCGGTACGCCCAACTGTTTGAGCGTATCCACACAGGGCCGCACCGTTTCCTCATCGGACTTGCTGCCCATGAAAATTGCCGCCTTGCGCATGGATCGCCTCGAATCAGTCGCCATACACCACGGTGGTGTAGGTATTGACAATGCCCAGGATGCTGTGGGCCTTGTAGTCCACGAATTTCACCGTGCTCAGCCCGCCGTTTCTGGCCGCCGTCTCCACGCTGCAATCGCCGACAGCCACTAGACCCAGGTAGCCGGTGCACTCGGATTCTCCCACCTTGCTGTATTCCCCGGCGGCGTTCTCATAACCGGGAGCCTTCAGGTTGGTGTAAAGCGACCCGGCCACCGGGGAGGTCACCCCGCCGCAGCCGGCCGTGAGCAAAGCCAAGCTGAAGGTCAAAAAAATTTTTCTCATGTCGCTCCCCCTTCCGGCCAGCAACGCAGAAGCAATTCAGACTCCGTTACTATGCCATTTCCCGGACGATGGCAAGTTCGTCTTCGAACGCCTTCCCCCTGGGCGTGAATTGGGTTATCCGTCAGGGATGCGGCGCAAGGGATTCAGCATTACCGGCCGGGTGCAGGGCGTGGGTTTCCGTCCCTTTGTCTATCGTCTGGCCGGGCGTTATGCCATGAGCGGTCTGGTGCGCAATTCCCCAGAGGGTGTATGGCTTGAGGTCCAGGGAACCGAAGAGAGTTTGGCCGCCTTTGCCTCGGCCCTGCTGGCGGAATTGCCCCCTCTGGCCGGCATCGCTTCCTGCCGGGAACTGGAGCTGCCGGCGAAGGCCGGGGAATCCGGCTTCAGTATCGTTGAGAGCGGGGAGGGAGGAGACCCGGAGGCCCTGATCAGCCCTGATATGTGCACCTGCCCGGACTGCCTGCGCGACATCCTGAATCCAGGCGATCGGCGTTTCCGCTATCCTTTCGCCAACTGCACCAACTGCGGGCCGCGCTACAGCCTGACCGCGGGATTGCCCTATGATCGCAGCAGGACCTCCATGGCCTGCTTTCCCCTTTGCGAGGAATGCGCCAGAGAGTATGCGGACCCGGGCGACCGGCGTTTTCACGCCCAGCCCAACGCCTGCCAGCTTTGCGGCCCGCGTCTTTGGCTCATCCCGCCGTCCGGAACTCCTGCACCCCCGGGAGAAGCTCTGCGGGAACTGGCCCGGCGGCTCCTGGACGGGCGTATTGCCGCCATCAAGGGCTTGGGCGGCTTTCACCTGGCCTGTGACGCCTTGGAGGATCAGGCGGTGGCCCGCCTGCGCGAGGTCAAACGCCGGCCGCATAAGCCCCTGGCCGTTATGGTGGCGGATCTGGAGGCCGCTTCCGCCCTGGCGCGCCTGGGTCCCCTGGAAAAAAGGCTGTTGGAGAGTCCGGAACGGCCTATTGTCCTCTGTGCGCGGCTTTATGATTCCCCCTTGAGCGGGCTTGTCGCCCCGGACGGGCGTCAGGTGGGGGTGATGCTCCCCTATACCCCGCTGCACCACCTGCTTTTGCGGGATTGCGCCGGACTGCGCCCGGACAGGCCCGCGGCCCTGGTGATGACCTCGGGCAACCGGGAGGATGAACCCATCGCCGTGGGCAACCGGGAGGCCCTGGAGCGGATGGACGGACTGGCGGAGGATTTTTTGTTCCACGACCGGGATATCCTGGTGCGGGTGGATGACTCGGTGATCCGCCCGGCGCAGTACGGGGAGGAGCCGGAGAGTATCTTTTTTCGCCGGGCCAGGGGCTTCATCCCTCTGCCCCTGCCCTTGCCGGAGCTTGGGGGCGCGCCCTGCGCGCTCGGCCTGGG
>WRHT01000191.1 GCA_009783115.1 Desulfovibrionaceae bacterium
GTTTGGGCATGTTCTGTCCAGCTCATGCCGGTATCCACCAGCAGGAGGCTGGAACCTCCCTGCACCAGGAAGGCGAATACAGGGTTTTCCGTTTTGCTTGCCAGAATGTCTTTGCGGTGTTTCAATATGCTGTAGTGATACAGGTATTGCCTGGGGTTGATGCCTACATAGCCTGTATTCAAAGGACGGATGTATAGTTTTGACATGCGCGGCTCCATGCGTACGCGCTTGCTTGCCCCGGCGCGCTTCTCTGCCGGCTTATGTGGCTGGATTGGGCAGGGAAGTCAAGGCGTCGGGCGGGCTGTGAAACCCGGCCTTGAATTTTTTGGTGTAAGATGCTAATTTTATCTGTTTCAAATCCTGGGTTTGCGGGTCGGCTCGCAGGCGAGAGTGGCGGAATTGGTAGACGCACTGGATTTAGGATCCAGCGCCATGCGCGTAGGAGTTCGAGCCTCCTCTCTCGCACCATAAAATGCAAGGCAAGGAGTAGTCATGGAATATGAGGTTGAAGAGCTTGGCCCGCTGAAGAGAAAGGTGGCTGTGCGGGCATCCGCCGTGGAAGTGGATGCGCTCCTGGATCGGGTGGTGGTCAAATATCGCTCCAGAGCGTCGGTGCCGGGTTTTCGTAAAGGCAAGGCGCCGTCGAGGATGGTGGAGAAGCAATTCATCCGGGATATTCTGCCTGAAGTCAGGGAGAGCCTGCTGGAAGAACAGACCAGATCCATTCTGGCCGAACTAAAACTGGAACCGCTGACTGGTCCGTTCCACGAAGCCGGCAGCCCTGTCCGGGGGCAGGATTTTTCTTATAAATTCACTTTGGAATTCATGCCTGAATTCACTTTGCCAGCTTATCAGGATTTTCCGCTGGAAGAGGAGGAGGTCGAAGTTCTTCCGAGTGAGCTGGATGAAGCCATGGAGCGTCTGCGTGAACAGATGGCCGCGCCTGCGCCGGTGGAGGAAAAACGCGGTCCGGCAGACGGTGATCTGGTTTCCGTGGATTTTGTTTTCTTTGATTCGGCCGGTCGGGAAATCCCGGAAATGAAATCCGATCGTGCGATGTTTCGCCTGGGCGGCAAAAATGGCCTGGCGGACCTGGAAGGCATGATTAAGAACCTGCATCCTGGAGAAGAGGCCGAGGGCCAAGTTTCCGTGCCGGAGGATTTCGGCGTGGGCAAGGCGGCTGGCCAGATCCTTACGGCCAGAGTAAAACTGCATGAATTTTTCAAAATGGCCTTGCCTGAACTGAATGATGAATTCGCCGGCAAAGCCGGTTCTTTCAATAGTCTGGCCGCATTGCGGGAGGCCATGTCGTCAGGGATTTTGCAGCGCAAGGCGCAGCTTGCCAAGAACGTGGCCCAGCGGAAACTCCTGGACACCCTGATGCGCCAAGTGGATTACCCATTGCCTGAGGATTTGGTGGACCAGCATGCCTCCAGGGCTGGAGTAGAGATTTTGCGTCGCGGACAACAACTGGGCAAACCCCTGGAAAACGCGCGGGATGCCCTGTTCAAGGCCAAGGCTGAGGCCAGGCCCCAGGCGGAAGATATCGTGCGAGGCTATATTTTTTTGCAAAAGGTGGCCAAAGCGGAAAATATCCGGGTGGAAGAACAGGATTTGCTGCGCCATTTCAGAAATGTTGCCGCCGAAAGCGGGCGTTCCCTGGAGGAAGTTCAGAAGGATTATGTGCGTAACAACATGCTCGGCCGGGCCTATGATCAGATTATCACGGATAAAGCCATGCAATCGCTATATACGCAGGCCAGGATTACCCGGGTTCGCCACGAAAGCCTTGAAAAACCCGTAACCGGCAAAAAAGTAGCGGCCGGCAATAAACCCTCAACCGGCAAAAAACCTGCGGCCGCTGAAGCGGCGCTGAATAACCCAGATTAAACGGAAGGCGTTTATGAATATCCCCATGGTAGTTGAAAGCACGGGCCGCACGGAACGGGCCTATGACATTTTTTCCCGTCTGCTGAAAGATCGCATCATTCTGTTGGGAAGCGAGGTGGACGATCGCGTGGCTTCCCTGATTTGCGCCCAACTCCTGTTTTTGGAATCGGAAGATCCGGAAAAGGAGGTCTATATGTATATAAACTCCCCTGGGGGCGTGGTCAGCGCGGGGCTGGCCATATATGACACCATGCGTTATGTGAGCTGCCCGGTGGCCACCCTCTGCCTGGGGCAGGCGGCCAGCATGGGAGCCTTGCTGCTTACGGCCGGCGCCAAGGGTATGCGTTATGCCCTGCCCAACAGCCGGATCATGATCCACCAGCCATCTGGCGGATTTCGCGGACAGGCCACGGACATAGACATACAGGCCAGGGAGGTGCTGCGTCTGAAGGCCGCCCTGAACCGCATTTTATCAGAGCATACCGGGCAAAGTCTGGAATGCATTATCAGTCATACGGAACGTGATAACTATATGAACGCTGACGAAGCGGCGGGGTTCGGGCTTATCGACCGGGTGCTCAAATCCCGTGACGACCTGCGGCCTGGCAAAGAGAATGGAGTGTAACATGTCCGGATCAAAACAGGATGCCCCCAGGACCTGCAAATTTTGCCTGAAAGATGAAACGCAAGTCCAGCGCATGATCATTCAGCCGGAGACCGGCACAGCCATTTGTGATGAATGCCTGAGAACCTGCAATAAGATAATGCTCAAGCAAATTAAGTCCGAAGTGGTGGATGATGGCAAACTCCCCTTGCCTTCTGAAATCAAGGCCAGGCTGGATGAATATGTTATCGGCCAGGAAGAGGCCAAGAAGATTTTGTCGGTTTCTGTATACAACCATTACAAAAGGGTTTTTTTCAATGATTATCTGGGCGATGGGGTGGAGATCGAGAAAAGCAATATCCTGATCGTCGGACCATCGGGCAGTGGCAAAACCATGCTGGCCAAAACCCTGGCCCGTATTCTCAAGGTGCCTTTCGCCATCGCCGACGCCACCACTTTGACCGAGGCCGGTTATGTGGGCGAGGATGTGGAGAACATCCTGGTGAAGCTGCTCATGAATGCCGAAGACCTGGACGCGGCCAGCAAGGGAATCATCTATGTGGACGAAATTGATAAAATTTCCCGCAAAGGAGAC
>WRHT01000192.1 GCA_009783115.1 Desulfovibrionaceae bacterium
TCATCTTTTTGGCCTGGGCGGTGGAGATGGCGTCCGCTCCGTCCTCTTCCGTGGCCTGGGCGTAGCAATGCACGCATTTCAGGTTGCAGCGCCGGGTCATGTTCCAGACCACCACCGGCTTTTTATCCTGGGAAAATTGCAGGAGGTGCGAGGGGAGACTTCCGGAATGCCGGTTGTAGCGCAGGGCGTCCGAGGGTTCCACCTGCCCGCAGTATAGCTTGGAAATGCCGATCATGAAAAAATCTCCTTCAAGAAACAGTAGCCGCTCATATATGCCTTTCCCGCAGGTTGCGCAAGGCGTTCAGGGCTTCTTTCCACAGGCCGGGGGCGAAGAGGCGGCAAAAAATGACCAAGTGGCCGGCAAAGAGGGCGCTGCCGGCGCAGAGAGCGGCGAAGGCTCCGATCAGGGGGCGGCCGGGCAGAAAATGGAGGATGCTGGCCGAGGCCGAGGCCGCGATCATGGCGCAGGACAGGCTCAAGGCCAGCACGATCAGGAAACGGCGCGGGATTCCGGCCAGGGCCTCGCTCCCGAAGTGCTTCACCCAGAGCCGGATCAGGCAGAGTGTATAGAGACCCATGCCGGCCACTCCGGCCAGGGCCACCCCCGTGGCCCCCAGGCGTCCGGTCAGCAGCCAGTACAAGGGCAGCCCGGCCAGGGTGGCTATGCTCCCGGCCAGCACCGGGGTTAGGGTGTTCTGGTGGGCGTAGAAACCCCGGCCCAGCACCTGCTGTACGGCCCAAAAAGAGGCGGCTGCCAGCATTATGGCCAACAGGGCGGCCGTTTCACCGGCGGCCTGGGCGGAAAAGATCCCTTGTTGGAAAATCAGGCGGATGATGGGCAGGGATAGGGCCGCCATCCAGACGGAGATGGGCAGGATCAGCGACAGGGAGGTAAGCAGCGTGCGGTTGACCGTGCGGTTGAATTCTTCCCTTTTTCCGGCGGCGGCCAGGGAAGCCAGGAAGGGAAAGGAGGCCATGCCCGCGGCCTGGGCCACCACGCCCACCGGAACCATCATGATGCGCCGGGCGTAACTCAGGTGGCTGATGGAGCCTTCCTGTCCCAGGGAGCCGAAAAAGCGCAGCAGTTGTTCATCCAGAGCCACGATGGACTGTCCGAGCATCAGGGGCAGGGCCAGGAGCAGAAAGCTTTTCATGCCGGGGTGGAGGAGGCGCGGAGCAAGGCGCAGTCCTCCGGCGCGGACGGCCAGCCAGGGCAAAACCAGGCTTCCCAGGGCCGCTCCGATAAGCACTCCCCAGCAAAAGCCCTCCATGCCGCGATCCGGCAGAAGATAAACAAAAAAAAGGCCGGTCAGGATGATTCCGCCGTTATAGGCCAGGGGGGTCAGAGCCGGAACCCGGAACTGGCGGCGGTGCAGCAACAGGGCGGTAAAGCAGGCTCCAGGCAGAAAACAGGCCTGGGCCGGCAGGATGATACGCAGAAAGTGGGCCAGGCGGGCCTGGAGGGCCGGGTCGCTGAAGCCCGGGGCGGAGAGGCGGGCGAGATCCGGGGCCAGGATCCAGGCCAGGCCGGTGATCAGGAAGGCCGCCAGGCTGATCCAGGCGCAGGCGGCGGAAAAAAAGGCCCAGCCGTCGGCCTCGTCCTGATGGAAGTAGTGCGCCAGCAGAGGGATCAGGGTAATGGAAAAATAGCCGCCCGCCAGGAGATAGTTGATGAAATCAGGGATGATGAAGGCGGCGTTGTAGAGATCCGTTTCCAGCCCGGCCCCGAAATAATAGGAGATGACCTTGTCGCGGATGAGTCCCATGAAGCGCGACACGAACACGCTGGCCGCCAGCAGGAGGGCGGCCGGCCCCAGGCGTTGGACTCTGGTGAAAACGTTCATGCCCGTGAGATTATGACCGGGTCTTTCCCGGCGCGTCCTGGGCGCCGGTAGCGCCCGCGGCGGAGGCGCGCAGGCGGATCCCCATGCCCTGGGCCTCTTTTGCCAAAGCCGGGTAATCCAGGCCGGGGAAGCGTCCATCCTCGTAGAGGATGCGTCCGGCCACCATGGTCAGGCGCACCTCGTCGCCGCCGGCGGCATAGACCAGTTGCGAAACAGGGTTGTGCAGGGGAACCAAGCCTGGGCGGGTCAGATCCATGGCGGCCAGGTCCGCCGGAGCTCCGGGAACCAGGCGTCCCAGTTCGGGCCAGCCCAAGGCCAGGGCGCCGTTGCGCGTGGCCATGTCCAGTACGGTTTGCGCGGGCAGGAGGGCCGGGTCCAGGCCTTGCAGCTTGTGCAGCATGGCGCAGGCCGACATCTCGCAAAAGAGGTTCAGACGGTTGTTGCTGGCCGCGCCGTCTGTTCCCAGGGCCACGTTGCAGCCACGGTCCAGGAGGGCCGGCAGGGGAGAGACGCCGGAGGCCAGTTTCATGTTGCTGCGCGGGTTATGGGCCAGGCTGACCCCGGTCTGGGCCAGGAGGTCAATTTCCGTGCTGTTCAGATCCACCCCGTGCGCCGCCAGGGTGCGCGGGGTCAGCAACCCGCTCCGGCGGCAGAGTTCCACCGGGCGGCAACCGTACATTTCCAGGCAGCGGGCGGTTTCTTCCTTGCTTTCGGCCAGGTGGATCTGAACGGGCAATTCCAGTTCCTCGGCCAGGAGGGCGCAGCCCTCCAGGATGGCCCGGCTGGTGGTATAGACGGCATGTGGCGAGACGGCGTAACGCAGTCGTTCATGCCCGGCCAGTTCCTCGGCTTGGGCGCGGGCCAGATCCAGGAAACGCGCGGGATCGGCGCAGCCGATGGAAGGAAAGGCGAAAATTCCTTCACCCACCAGGGCGCGCAGCCCAAGGCGGTCGATGGTGTGATAGACGGCCGCTTCGTTCAGGTACATGTCGGCAAAGGCGGTGATGCCGCAGGCGAGCATTTCGGCGCAGGCCAGGGCCGTGCCCGCCTCCAGCATGGCCGGAGTGAGTTTGGCTTCGCAGGGGAAGATATGTCCGGTCAGCCACTCCATCAAGGGCAGGTCATCGGCCAGGCCGCGCAGGAGGGTCATGGGGGCGTGGGTGTGGGCATTGATCAGGCCGGGCAGGATCAGGGCCTCCCCCAAATCGCGGCGCTCCGCCCCCAGCCACTCCGCCTCCA
>WRHT01000193.1 GCA_009783115.1 Desulfovibrionaceae bacterium
AAGCAGAATGAGAAGTTTTTTCATCGTCTTACCTTCCTTTTGGGTATGTTTGAAACAGGCGCCGCGCAGCGGATGCGCGAACAGCGTCCAGAGGGGAAGTTAAGAGATAAATTTATATATGCGCCGCCCGCGCCGGGCGGGGCGGCGCGGGGCTTGCGGGCTGTAAAGGCGGGCGGGCCGGGGCTTTTCCGGCTTCAGGGCTTGCCGGGAAAGGCCGCCCGCGCCCTGGGGAAATGATAATTTATCTTACTAAATAGGTAGCGGCGGGGCCGGCAGGGCCTTTTCCCACCCGGTTATCCATTCTGCCGGGGGCGTTTCATAAATATTTCTCCACAATCTATCTTTTTTAATTTTCTCTTTGCTGGCTTTGATCCGTTCCTGATTTTTATCAGTATGTAACCAGTATTTTAGACAGCAAGTTCCTAAAAAATATTATAAACACCCCGCGAAACGCGTTTATGAAGGTTCGCGATCATAAGCAAATCCTTTTTACGCGAAATGTTTAAATATTTTTTGGAGGAACAGATGAAAGATCGCTTGATTACCGAAATTCAAACCGCCATGGCTCCGCTGTTGAACCAAGATCAGTTGGCCGAGCTTGGCGGAGTGTTGTTAAATAGTTTCAGCCGGGTTGAAATCACCATGCTGAATGATTCCGGATCCAGGATCCATACCGGCAATAGCCAGTTGCTTGAAATTTTCATGGCAGCCAAGCATATTGAAGGCTGTTCCGCAAGATCCCTGGATTATTACCGCGTGACCATAGGCCGGATGTTCGAGGCGGTGGGCAAGCCGGTCAGGGGCATCAATACCGATGATTTGCGTTGCTACCTGATGCAGTACCAGCAGCGGAGAAATTCCAGCAAAGTGACCATTGATAACGTGCGCAGGATTTTCTCGAGCTTTTTCGGATGGCTGGAAGATGAGGACTATATTTTGAAAAGCCCGGTCCGGCGCATCCGCAGGATCAAGGCCGACAAGACCATCAAAGACACCTTCACCGACGAGGGGCTTGAGCGGCTGCGCGATACCTGCGCCGAGATCCGGGATTTGGCCATCGTGGATCTCCTGGCTTCCACCGGCATGCGCGTGGGCGAACTGGTCAAGCTGACCCGGCGGGACATCAATTTCCACGAGCGCGAATGTGTGGTCTTCGGCAAGGGCAACAGCGAAAGGGTGGTTTATTTCGACGCCCGGACCAAGATCCATTTGCTGAATTATCTGGAAACCCGCGCCGACGATAATCCGGCGCTCTTTGTTTCTCTGGGCCGCCAGCGCGAACCCCTGCGCATCGGCGGGGTGGAGGCGCGTTTGCGCTCCCTGGGCCGGAAGGCGTCCCTGTCCCAGAAAGTGCATCCGCATAAATTCAGGCGCACCCTGGCCACCAGGGCCATTGATAAGGGCATGCCCATCGAGCAGGTACAAAGGCTGCTGGGGCATGTGAAAATAGACACCACCATGCACTATGCCATGGTCAACCAGGTCAACGTGAAACATTCGCACCGTAAATTCATCGGCTGATCCAAAAAAAGACCGGACCGGAATCGCTTCCGGCCCGGCCTGTTTTAACCGAAACTGTTATGATTAGAAGTTGTACACCAGGGCCGTCGCCAGCACAAAGCCGGTATCGGCCTTGCCCTTGGCGTCGCCATCGTTATCCTTGATTCTCGGGGCCAGGATGCCCAGGTCAAAGCGGAATTCCAGGTTGTCCACGATCTTCAGGGTGTTTTCGATGTCGAACTCGATCAAGGAGAAGTCCTTGTCCATGCCAGCGGCGCCGACTTGAGCGCCCCAGCCGGCGTTGTGCGAAGCGCCGCCGCCGCTACGGGCGGGGGTGCCGCCGCGGTTGAAGCCATCGCCGATCCCCTCGTCATTGGTGCCGACGATGTAGCCGAGGCGGAAAGTGTGGTTGAGCTTGTCCATGCTCTTCACGTTGGCCAGTTGCACGCCGAGGCCCATGGAGCCAACGCCGTTGCGCGCGGCCACGTCATAGGAGCTGCCTTCCATGATGCGCGGGGTATAGTGGGTGGCGAAGCGCATCTTGGCGATGCCGCCGTCCGGCCCGATCAGGGGCAGCACGCCGCCCTTGCCGTCGGCGAATTTGTCATCCTTGTTGCCGCTGCCATACCAGCAGAAGAAACCGGGGGTGCCGAAGTCCAGCTTGTAGTCCACGGACAGGCCCACCAGGAAGCCGGAGGTTTCAAAACCGGGACCGTCTTTGCTGCCGGAGGTGGTGCCGTAGATGAGGTCAAAGCCGACATTCAGGTTATCCACCGGGCTGATCTTGAAGGCCGCGCCCAGGACGATGGCGGTGGCGTCTTTCTCGTCACCAGGAGTGCCGGCGTAATAGGCGGGGAGTCCCGTAGCGTATCCGGCCCTGACATAGGCGATGTAGGGGGCCAGGCCGAAGTTGCCGAAGTTCAAATCGGCCAGAAGCGCGAAGGCGTCGGCGGAGTTGTGGTCCGCGAATTTATCGTCGGGATCCACCGTGCCCAGGGTGCCGCCGGCATTCCTGAACGGACGGGCATAAACCAGGGCGGCCTTGCCCACGTCGCCCACCGGGAAGCCGAGGACGATGGCCGGGAGGCGGTCATTGAGCACCGGGTTGTTGCCCAGGGCAGCGGCCGGGAAGGCGATGGGCATAGCGCCCGTATCCAGGGTCAGCGGGGTGCCGGGGAATTTCACGCTGATAAAGGCCTGGCGGACTTGCAGGGCAGTCCTGCTCATCGTCGTGCCGTTTCCAGAGCCGCCGTCCTGGTCAACGCCCCAGTTGAAGGCGCCGATGCGCACCAGGGTGTTGGCCTTGATGTATTCGTTGGCCTCCACCGTGAAGGTGACGTTGGCCCGGTTATACATGAACAGGTTGTCCTGCACCACGTCGCTGTTGAAGTTCGGGACATTTTTCTGGTAAATGAACTCGTGCTGCCAGTTGCCGGTGGCTCCGAATTTGACGGCGGCGCCGGCCTGGCTTACGGCGCCGAAGACCAGGGTCATGGCCGCAAGCAGAATGAGAAGTTTTTTCATCGTCTTACCTTCCTTTTGGGTATGTTTGAAACAGGCGCCGCGCGGC
>WRHT01000194.1 GCA_009783115.1 Desulfovibrionaceae bacterium
ACCCTGGCGGCCGTGGCGTAATCCCACAAGCGAAGCCGGTGGGCAAAAAATTTAAAGGCAGGGCCGGCAATCGCGCCCGTATTACCAAGGTAATCCTGGTAATAATTCCAAAGATAGCGCATGGGGCTGTGGCAATAGCAAATATGCGCGCAAGCCGGGTCGGTGAGCACGCCTTTGGCTGGGCCGGATTCACTGCTGATGACCAGATCATAGCCGCGCAGATCAAGTTGTTCCAAAGCCAGGGGCATCAGCGGCAGATATTTTTTGTACCATTTGTTTGCCCTGGGAAGATTGTTGATGAAGGTGGTCTTAATGTCGTGCCGCAGGATTAGTTCGGAAAGCGTCTTACGGTTCAGGGTGTGGGTGTAGATATCCGCCTGGGGGAAGAGGCGGCACAGGCTTTCCAGCACTTTTTCACCGCCGCGCATGCCGACAAGCCAATAATGAATCAGGGCTACGCGCACGGGTTACGCTCCTGGAGACGGCAAAACAGGAAAACTTGTTTGACCATGGAAAAGAGAATACTGTGTCTATCGAAATTCATTCACGCGGCCTTGGTTTGATTTTGCGTAAAGAGTATGTGATACTTCTTCATAAGGCAAGTTATGCGTGGCGGGGCCGGCATCGGTCTTTACAAAGGAAGGAATGATGAAAAAGGCTTTGATTACCGTGGTGACCGGGCAGGACGGGGCCTATCTGGCCGAATTGCTCTTGCGGAAGGGATATGAGGTGCATGGATTGAAGCGCCGCTCTTCCCTGTTCAACACCAATCGCATTGACCATCTGTACCAGGGGCCGCACCAGCGGGATCGGCGTTTTGTCCTGCACTACGGCGACATGACCGATTCCGCCAATCTTATCCGCCTGGTGCAGGAGCTGCGGCCGGACGAGATTTATAACTTGGCGGCCCAGAGCCATGTGCAGGTTTCTTTTGATTCCCCGGAATACACGGCCAACGTGGATGCCCTGGGAACTTTGCGCCTCTTGGAGGCCATCCGGATGCTCGGCCTGGATAAGCATGCCCGCTTTTACCAAGCCTCTTCCTCCGAGTTGTTTGGACAGGTGCGGGAGATTCCCCAGACGGAAAACACCCCCTTTTACCCCCGTTCCCCTTATGCCTGCGCCAAGCTGTACGCTTACTGGATTACCGTGAATTACCGCGAAGCTTATGGTCTTTATGCCTGTAACGGCATCCTTTTCAACCATGAATCCCCTCTGCGCGGCGAAACCTTTGTTACCCGCAAGATCACCCGCACCCTGGCCCGCCTGGCCCTGGGGCAGGCCGACTGTCTCTATCTGGGCAACCTGGACGCCAAGCGCGATTGGGGCCATGCCAGGGATTACGTGGAGATGCAATGGCTTATGCTCCAACAGGATCGCCCTGAAGATTTCGTCATCGCCACCGGCCGGCAGTTTTCCGTGCGGGATTTTGTGAATATCGCCGCCGCGGAACTGGGGTTGGAGCTGGAATGGAGCGGACAAGGCCTGGAAGAATGCGGCCGGATCCGCGTCCTGGACAAGGATCGTTTGCGCGAAGCTCTGGGCGGTCACGGGCAAGGCCCGCTCAGCCCGGGGCAGACCGTTGTGCGGGTGGATCATCGTTATTTCAGGCCCTCCGAGGTGGAAACCCTGTTGGGAGACGCTTCAAAGGCGGCGACCGCCCTGGGCTGGAAGCCGCGCATTTCTTTTGAGGAACTGGTCCGGGAAATGATGCGCGAGGACGTTTCCCTGGCCAGGCGCGACAATGTGGTCGCCTGGGCCGGTTTCAAGGTTTTTTCTCAGGAAGAGTGAGCGTGGAGGCCGGAGATAGTATGGATTTGAACGCGAAAATTTATGTGGCCGGACACCGGGGGCTGGTGGGTTCGGCCATTTGCCGTAAACTGCTTTCCCTGGGGGCGCGGAACCTGATTACCCGCACGCATCAGGAATTGGATTTGTGCGAACAGGGCGCGGTGCGGGATTTTTTCGCGCTCGCGCGTCCGGACTATGTTTTTCTGGCGGCGGCCAAGGTGGGCGGCATTTACGCCAATGACAGCTACCCTGCGGAATTCATCCGGGATAACCTGCTGATCCAGAGCCATATCATTGACGCGGCCTGGCGCAATGGCTGCCGGAAACTGCTTTTTTTAGGTTCCTCTTGTATTTACCCCAAGCTCTGCCCGCAGCCGATCAAGGAAGAGTACCTGCTGACCGGCCCCCTGGAACCCACCAATGAAGCTTACGCCCTGGCCAAGATCGCCGGGATCAAAATGTGCCAGGCCTACCGCCGGCAATACGGCTTTGACGCCATCAGCGCTATGCCCGCCAATCTTTACGGGCCGGGCGACAATTTTCATCCGGAAAACAGCCATGTGTTGCCGTCGTTGATCCGCCGTTTCCACCAGGCCTCGGTGGAAGGAGCCGGAGAAGTGGTTATTTGGGGAAGCGGAACCCCCCGCCGGGAATTTTTGTATGTGGATGATTTGGCCGAGGCCCTGATTTTTTTGATGCGCAATTATTCCGGACCGGAGCAGATCAACGTGGGCTGCGGCGCGGATGTCTCCATCATGGAGTTGGCCGGGCTGGTGGCCCAAGTGACCGGCTGCCGGAGCAAGGTGACGCCGGATCCCGGCAAGCCGGACGGCACTCAGCAAAAACTCCTGGATGTGGGCAAGATTAACCGTTTGGGCTGGCAGGCCAAGACCGGGCTGGAAGAAGGGCTGCGCCGGACTTACCAATGGTTTTTGGAACAGCGGCGGTAATTGGCCTTGATTATGCGAAGGTCTCAATGAAGGTTATTTTTCACAGCGATTTTTATAGCGTTTATGACGCCTACGAGCCTGCGGCGGCCGCCGGGCGCATGGAGGCGGTCATTGAATGTCTGGGAGACAGGTTCGCGATGCTGCAAGCCGTTGCCGCCGAGCCTCAAGATATCGAAGCGGTCCATTCCGCGGGGCATATCGAGCGCGTCCGCCGGCAGGGAGTGTATGATATAGCAGCTTTGGCGGCGGGAGGGGCTGTTCAGGCCGCGACTATCGGCCTGCGGGGGCCGGCCTTCC
>WRHT01000195.1 GCA_009783115.1 Desulfovibrionaceae bacterium
GAAAAAGGGGGGGGGGGGAAAGTCCCTTTCCCCCGCGCCCGCTTTTTTATAGGATTTTTATAGCCGGTCAATTATCGTTCAATTCGGCTCTGAATTTACGGGAAAGCCTGAATACCACCACCTTGCGCTGGGGGAGCACGATACTTGCCTCGGTCTGGGGGTTGCGTCCTTTACGGGCCTTTTTATCGTAGGCCTCGAATTTTCCGAAACCGCTGATCAGCAGGGCATGGTCCTTTTTTATGGCCTGTTTCATGATCTTGAGCATGGATTCCACAATACCTTTCATTTCAAGGCGGTTGCGGTCCACCTTTTCATAAATGGCGTCAACTATATCGGCCTTGGTCAAAGTCTTTTCGCTCATCCGCCACCTCGGGTATGTCCGGTTGTCGCCAGTTATGCAATATGCCCGCCAAGTTTTCGGGCCAAGTCCGCCATTTCGTCCGTATCGGCATATTTACCATGATTCCACCTAAAAGCAAGCTGGTCCGCCCTGTTTCTGGGAATTATGTGCCAATGCAGGTGCATGACCTCCTGGCCGGCGGCGGAAAAGTTATTTTGCAGACAGTTGAAACCCTCCGCGCCCAGTCCCGTGATCATGGCCTGGCCGATCTTGCGCATGGCCTGTATCAAGGCCTCGCCGGATCCGGAATCCAGGCTCAGCAGGGTATCGGCGTGAACTTTGGGGAGGAGCAGCGTATGCCCGGGGCTTAGCGGGTTCAGGTCCAGAAAGGCCAGGGTCTGCGCATCTTCATACACCTTGGCGCAGGGCAGTTCCCCCTGGATGATTTTACAGAAAATGCAAGAAACCGTGGACATATCTTCCTCCAGAAAGATGTCAATTTCAAGATTATGCATGAAACACGCTGATTTCGCAAGGAAAATCATTTTTCGTCGGTCTTGCCTTCAGAGGATATTCCGGGCAAGGCTTATTTCCATGTCCGGAGAAAAGGCCGCGCAGCCCTTATCTTTTCCCCACCCTGAACCGGATGGTTTCCGTCCGAAGATCTGGCCGGTGTTTATACCTTTTGCCGGGTGCGCAACGCGCTGCCTGTTCTGTGCCCAAGAGGCGCAGACCGGCGCCCGCCCGCGTCCCTTGGAAGAACTGCGCCGGGAAATAGCCGGGCGTTTCTCCGGGCCGCCCGGTCCCGGCCCGGCTCCGGAACTGGCTTTTTATGGAGGAACGTTTACGGCCCTCCCCCGGCCGGAGCAGGATGCTTTCATGTTTCTGGCCGCCAGGCTCAAGTCCGAGGGGCTGGTCAGCCGGGTGCGCTGCTCCACTAGGCCGGACGCGGTGAACGCCGCCGGCTTGGCCCGCTTGCGCGCCTTCGGCCTGGATGTGCTGGAACTAGGCATTCAGAGCTTTGCCCCAGGTCCCCTTGAGGCTAGCCGGCGCGGTTATGCTCAGGAAGAGGCGCTGCGGGGCTGCCGGCTGACGCGCGAGGCCGGCCTGGAACTGGGAGTGCAGCTCATGCCGGGGCTGCCCGGAATGAGGGAGGAGGACTTTGCGGAGGATATCCGCCTTTGCCTGGAAGCGCGTCCTGTCATGGTCCGGCTTTACCCCTGTCTGGTGCTGGAAGGAACCGGGCTGGCGGAGGAATGGCGAAAGGGAGGCTTCATACCCTGGAGCATGGATCAGGTCATGCTCGCGCTTCCTCCGGCCATTCTGGCCTTGTGGGAGCGAGGCATCCCGGTGATTCGTCTGGGATTGTGCCCGGAAGCGGAACTGGAGGGAAAAATTCTGGCTGGCCCCCGGCATCCGGCCCTGGGGCAGATGCTGCGCGCCCAGGCGCTCTTCCTGTATCTGTCGGAACGTCTGCCTCCGCCGGAAGAGTTGGCCGGAAGGGCGTTTCATGTCCCCAGGCGGACGCAGGGGGAATTTTTCGGGCAGCGCGGGGCGCTAAAGATCAGCTACGCTCGCCGTGGCCTTGATCCTGCCGGGGTACGCTGGTGGGACAGGGATTATTTTGAGCTGTCGTCTTGCCAAAGCCCTGGAAAACAGGCAAATTCAGCTCAGTATGAATTTGGGCAAAGCTGAAGAAAAATTCGCTGTTTATCTGTCCAGAAGGGGCATGAAGCTGACCAGCCAGCGCCGTTTGATCCTGGCGGAATTTTATAAAAGTGAAGAACATCTGAGCGCGGAAGACCTCTATCGGCGCTTGCTCGGCCTGGATGCCTCCATCGGCCAGGCCACGGTTTACCGCGGTCTGAAGTTGATGCGGGACGCTGGTCTGGCCCGGGAGCTGCATTTCGGCGGTGATGTGACCCGTTTTGAGGCGCACCTGGAAAGCGCGCATCATGATCACTTGGTCTGCGAAGAATGCGGCAAGACCGTGCCGGTGCTGGATGAACATATTGAGCGCCTGCAAGCGGATCTGGCGTCCAGGCACGGTTTCAGACTCACCTCCCACCGCATGTACCTTTACGGCATTTGTCCGGACTGCCGGGGCGGAGAGCGGCGTCCTTGAACGAAGAATCTCCCCTTCTGGAAATCCGGCAAATCAGCCGATCTTTCAGGATCGGCGGTTTTTGGAAGTCATCCACGGTCATGGCGGTAGAAGGGGTGAGCCTGGTTTTGGGGAGCTGTTCCACCTTGGGGCTGGTCGGCGAATCCGGCAGCGGCAAATCTACCTTGGCCCGTCTGGTCGCCCGCCTGCTCAATCCGTCTTCCGGCAATGTCTTTCTCCACGGCCGCCCGCTCTTTCCGGAAAAAGGCAACCCCGCGTCCTCCGGGCATAAAGCCCGGGCTTTCCGGCGGAGCTTGCCTGCCCGCCTGCAGATGATTTTTCAAGATCCCTATTCGTCTTTGAATCCGCGTCTGCGTGTCGGCAGCAGCATTGCCGAACCCCTGCTCGGCCTGGGGCTGTCCAGGCGGGCGCGGCAGGAGCGGGTGGAGGCCCTGCTGGCCGAAGTAGGGCTGGACCAGTCGGACGCAGGGCGCTACCCGCATGAATTTTCCGGGGGCCAGCGCCAGCGCGTTGCCCTGGCCCGCGCCCTGGCTCCTGGCCCGGAACTGCTTATCTGTGATGAACCCGTTT
>WRHT01000196.1 GCA_009783115.1 Desulfovibrionaceae bacterium
TGACCGCGAAAACGAGCAGCAATATCCCGCCTACCTGGTGCAGGGCCTTGGTGAAATGCGACTCATAGTGAAACATCAGGAAAAATCCGGATACTCCGGTCAAGCCACCGGCGGTAAGCATTACGGGGTTGATGATACGGCGTTTCATCCAGGTCATTTTGAGCCTCCTTGCATTTTTATACCGACTGTTCGGTATGGAGCATGTTAAAAAAAATTGAAAACACCTTGCCTACAGGTATGAACGCATTTTTTGCATCCGGTACAGTCGGTCACATTTTGAAAAACGACATGTTTATGCCATAAAAATCCCCCGCGGCCGATCACATCTTTGGGGCAGGTCTTTATGCATTCCCAGCATGCGGAGCACTTTCGCGGCTCGGCCCATATATGCGGGGTGCGTATTCTGCTTTGTCTTTTTGCGATTCGGTTCATGCTTCCTCCCAAAAATTATTCCTTCAGCAGCGTGTATAAATTATCCCATTGCCTGGCGACCACGGCGCGGCCATCAGCGTTCGCGCTCATGCCCAGCGTAACCAGGATGCCGTCACATTGGGCGATGAAGAGGGACGCGGCTTCCCCTGCCGGGATACGTCCGGCGATTTCCTCTGTGTGAACGGCGTTTTCAATTACCCTGGTCCACACCGCAAGCTCCCTGGCATTGCGTTGTCCCATGTACACGGCAAAATCAGAGATGATTTTGCTGGCCTCGTTAAAGAAACGGAACCTGTCCCATACGTTGATCTCATTCGCGGTTTCGGCCATCCGCCTGAGGTTGTCCTCGATGAATACCTTCAGGCTTATGCCTGTGTAATCATCCGGTTCCGGGTGGGTCACCCGGCTGAGATAGTATCGGACGCAATCTTTAAAGCAGGTCTCTTTGCTTTCAAAATAGTGATAAAAGGCCCCCCTGGAGAACCCGGCCTTGTCCAGGATATCCTTCATGGAAACGTCCGCGTAGCCGTGGCGCAGGAAGAGATCCAGCGAGGTTTTGAGTATGTGTTCTTGGCTTTCGTTCATTATTTTTTCCCTATACCGACCAGTTGGTATAGGGAATTTTAACAAAGGTCAAGGGAAATTCAGAAATCATCCCAAGAAATTCACGGTGATCCGCTTACAGGGTATGGACGCGGCGGCCAGGGAAGCGTGAACGTTTTACTTTTATCCGGGAACGGGGTATTGGGCGTCATTAGCGTCCAGTCCGGGCTGGCCCGGGCGTGTAATGGGGAAAATTCCGATGTCCAGGAAAATCGCAACGGTATCCGAAGAATGTGTCGCCTGCGGCACCTGCATGACGGTCTGTCCTCGAGGGGCGATTGCGGTATTCAAAGGTAAATTTGCCGTTGTGGATCAGCATAAATGCGTGGGCTGCGGAAAATGCGCGGCGGCCTGTCCGGCCTGCGTCATTGTTATAATGCCGGTTAAGGGTGAATAAAATGCCCTCAAAGCCTTGGTATGATTATTTGTGGATAGCGGAGATCGCTTATTTAATCGCGGGTTTTTTTAATATTTTGTTCGCCTGGCTGGGGCTGGTTTTCTTTTTCACGCCGCTGCTCATTGCAATAATCGGCGGCAACAAGCTATATTGCAACAGGTATTGCGGGCGTGGCAAACTCTTTACCTTGCTGGGCGGCAAGCTGCGCCTGTCCCTGGCAAAAAATCCGCCGGATTTTCTGCGTTCCGCCTGGTTCCGCTATGCTTTTCTGACCTTTTTCATGACCATGTTCATCCTCATGCTCCATTCCACCTACCTTGTTTTTCGCGGCGCGGAACTGCGGGAAATGATCACCCTCTTCTGGACCTTTGACCTGCCCTGGAACTGGGCGAACGTTTTTCCGGTAACGCCCTGGATTGCCCGCTTCGCCTTCGGCTTCTACGGCATAATGCTGACCTCTACCATCCTGGGGCTTGGCAGCATGCTGCTTTTCAGGCCGCGGACCTGGTGCGTCTATTGCCCGATGGGGACAATGACCCAGGGCATTTGCAAACTGAAAAAGTGAGCGGCAACCTTCTAACGGTGGACTTCCATGAACATAAGCCCTTTTGAACGGCTCCGGGGTGAGATGTCGGGCTATATGCGGGTAAGCATACTCGCGGTTTTGGCTGAACTGGATTTCGGCACCGTCATTCTGGAAAACGGCAACAGCCTCGGCGCGGCCGAACTGGCGGCTCGTTGTTCGTGCGATCGGCGCGGAGCCGAAGTTCTGCTCGATGCCCTTGCCGCCCTGGGCTACCTGCTCAAGGAAGGAACAGGCGGCGAGGCCCGTTATTCGGTGGTGGAGGGATACAAAACCTATCTTGACAGCCGCCATCCCGCGACCTTTATCCCGATGATGCGGCACATGGCCTGCGGGCAACGCTCCTGGGCGCGGCTTACCTGGTCGGTTAAGGAAGGTGGTCCCCAGAAACGGGAGTCCAGCATCCTCGGCGCGGAGCAGGACAGGGTATCTTTCATCATGGGCATGAACTCCATCGCCTCCAGGCTGGCGGATGGCGTTGTGCGATCCTTGCGCGAGGCCGGGATCCTGTCTTTCGGAAAAGAAAATCCGCGTATCCTGGACATAGGCGGCGCGTCCGGCACCTACACGGAGGCTTTTCTCAAGGAATTGCCCGGAAGCTCGGCCACGATATTCGATCTGCCCGTCGGCATCGCGCAGGCGAAAAGCCGTTTCACGGGGTCGGAAATGGAGGCGCGCGTTACCCTGGTGGAAGGGGATTTTACAGAGGTTTCCCTGCCGCCGGGTTTTGATTTTGCCTGGATCAGCGCGATCATCCACCAGATGGACCGGGGCGGGAGCCGCGCGCTCTACGCCAAGGCCCTGGACGCGTTGAACCCCGGAGGCATGGCGGCGGTGCGCGATTACGTGATGAGCGCGGACCGCCTCTCTCCCCTGGAAGGAGCCGTTTTCGGGATCAACATGTTTGTGAATACCCCGGGCGGCATGGTCTATACTTATAGGGAAATTAAAGAAGATTTGGAACTGGCGGGATTCGTCGATGGCACCCAGGCCGGGGACGCGCCGGACATGACCGCC
>WRHT01000197.1 GCA_009783115.1 Desulfovibrionaceae bacterium
AGCACCGCCAAGGTGGGCACAAAGCGCTCTATTATTTTACGCAAGTGGCGCCGCACCACTGGTGAGCACAAAATTACCGGCGGCTGGGCCAGGGGCGCGAATTTTTCCAAAAGCGCGCTGATGCCGTTTAAGATAGCCTGCACCTTGTCCGGTTCCAGGGAAAGATATACTCCCTGTTCGGTTTGCTGCAGGCCGCCGGTTATGATATCCTCCACCTGCGGATCCACCGTCAGTACATAGAGATCGCGGTTATTGGAGCCCATGATGCTTTTTAAAATGCTGCGGGCCAGCTTTTGCCGGCAGTACTCGGTCAAAAGTTCAGTGTCTTTTACCATGGGGCCATAGTCAGCCAGGGTTTCGGTAATGGTCAGCAGGTCGCGTATGCTCACCCGCTCTTTCAGCAAATGTTGCAACACTTTCTGGATAGCGCCCAGGCTCATGCCGCGCATCATTTCCTCCACCGGCTTGGGTGCGGTTTTGGCCAGATTGTCTATCAGTCTCTGCACTTCCTGGCGGCCCAGCAGCTCTTCGCAATGGCTGCGGATGACTTCTATGAGATGAGTGGCAATGACCGTGGATATGTCCACTACTGAATAGCCGGCAAACTGGGCTTCTTCGCGGCGGCTGGCTGGTATCCACAGGGCGGGCAGGTTAAAAGCCGGCTCTCGGGTTTCAATGCCGTCAATGGTCTTTTTGGCATCGCCCGGATTCATGGCCAGCAGGTAGTCTATCATCAGTTCGCCATGGGCTACTTCGTTGCCCTTAACCAGTATGGAATAAGCGCCGGCCTTGAGTTGCAGATTGTCGCGCACATGCAGCGGCGGCACCACAATGCCCATTTCCAGGGCCAGTTGCTGGCGGATCATCTGCACGCGGGCCAGGAGGCCGCCGTCGCCGGATTGTTGTGTGTCAACAAGGGGCACCACGCCGCAGCCGATCTCCAGTTCCAAAGCGTCGACCTTGAGGAGGTCCTCGACCCTGTCGCAGGATGGCTTTGATTCTTCCCGGTTCCCGCCTTGGAGGTGCGAGTCGGGAAAGGTTGGGGCGCCGGCGATAATTTCCTTCTTATTGAGCTCAAGATACCATAGCTCTTTCAAGCCGGAGAGATGAGCCAGTCCCGCATCCGTTATTTTCGTCCTGTTTAGCTTGAGGCAGTATAGATCTTTCAAACCGGAAAGATGCGCCAGCCCCGCGTCGGTGATTCTCTTCGCGCCGGACAAATCAAGTTCCCGCAGATGGGTCAGGCCGGAGAGGTGCGCCAACCCGGCGTCGGTGATTCCCGTTGCGCCGGACAAATCAAGTTTGCGCAGACGGGTCAGGCCGGAGAGATGCGCCAGCCCCGCGTCGGTGATTCCCGTTGCGCCGGACAAATCAAGTTTGCGCAGACGGGTCAGACCGGAGAGACGCGCCAACCCGGCGTCGGTGATTTCCGTCGCGCCGGACAAATCAAGTTTGCGCAGACGGGTCAGACCGGAGAGATGCGTCAACCCAGCGTCGGTGATTGCGGTCGAGTCGGACAAGTCAAGTTTACGGAGATGGGTCATACCCGAGAGGTGCGCCAGTCCCGTATCGGTAATACTTATAGAGCCCATCAGGGACAATTTCCTAAGACTCTTCAAACCGGAAAGATACGGCAACCAGTCATCCGCTATATTGAGCGACCATATCGAAATTTTCCGCCAATTGCTCCTACGGCCAAGGAGGCCAAGAAACTCCTCCTTGCCAACGTTTTCGAAAATGGTCAAAAACAATTCGCTATACATCCGATTTTCCATGTTTCGAGCCATCTTTTCCCCTTTTGCTTCAGATGGCAATTCCGTCGCCACTCATTCAAATCCACGCTGAATTGCCATCCCGCGTTGTAAAATCCCTTATACTCACTCCACCTGAAAATCTCCTAAAATACATGGAGATTTTCAGCTTGATGCCTTTTCCGCCGAATTCAGTTTACTCGCCTCGGGCGGAGTGAATCCGCCCGAGGCATCATTGATCGCCATGGAGCGCCTGAATCTCTTTCCGGTAATAATCAATTGGAATCGGTATTATACCGATTTCACCAAATTCTGTCCGATAGTGTTCGCATGGGTTGTACTCTGATTCTCCCGGCGGATTCACTCCGCCGGGAGAGGATTTTCCTTTGAACAGCGGTAAGGCTTCCACGAAAGAATGGCCGGGCTATATCGGACATTCTTTCGTGGAAAGGGTATTACGTCTCGTTTATCTCGTCCCGGGGCTCGTCTTTCTCCTCCGCTTGGTTGGCGAAGGGATCAGGCCTGATGAAGGTGTCGGCGAGGAGGAGGATGCGGGGAAGGAAGATGCCGCCCGCCATGGCCCAGACATTCAGGCCGAACTTGAAGACCACGGCCACCGCCAGGGCGAAAACGAGGAGGCTCAGCGCCGTGGCCCGCAGTTGCGCCTTGGCAGCGTTCCCGGGGTCGGCGGCGATGCGGCGGATTGTGGAAACGTCGAGGACGCCGAATTTCGCGAGCTGGGCTGCGGCGCCGGCGACGAATCCGTAGACATAGGCGGGTTCGCCCGGGAGCGACAGGTATAACGCGACGGCCGCGCCGAACGACACGGCCAGCGCGACGACGAACATTCGCTTGTGGTAAAGAAGAAACTGGTTCATGCGGCCCGCTCCCGGCAAGTGGAAAGGGCGTCACCCGGCCGGGGCATTGTCCGCGGCCGTGTCCACCATGCGGCATATTTCCCGATTGGCGTCGACAGGCACCCCCAGGGCTTCGCCCTGTTTGACGACGGCGCCGTTCATGTCGCCGATTTCCGTGCGGCCCCGGCGCTTGATGACGTCCTGGCGCATGGAGAGCGCCGCCTCGGGCATGCGGCCGGCCTGCCAGGCCATGATGCGCCGCGCCAGGAAAACGGGCGCTTTCATAAGCCACCCAAGCCTGGCCACAGGATATCCGGGCAGGTTGACCGGCGCCAGGGACAAGCGGCGCATGACCCGGAGGCTTTCCCTAGTCGCCTTGACCGCCAGGCTGCCGGTCCGGCGGCCTGAGAGGATGGCGGC
>WRHT01000198.1 GCA_009783115.1 Desulfovibrionaceae bacterium
TCCAGCATAAGCCGGGCCTCATCCCATGTAAAAAACCAATCCCGGCGGGTCAGCAAGACTCCTTCTCCGGTGGAGGCTCCGGGAAGCTCTTCCATGGCCAGGACGCCCCCCCAGACATCCTCCAGGGTGGGTCGTGGGCAGGGGGCGGAGGCCGCCGAAATGCTGTCCGCCACCGGGAAAATAACCGCCTTGTGGCCGTATTTGCGCAATATGGGCCAGGCGTACACATAGTTATCCAGATACCCGTCATCCAGGGTGATTAGAAAAGAGCGTGGCGGCAAATCCCGCCCACGGAGAAAAAATTCCTCCGCCTGCTCCAGGCTTACGCCGAACCAGCCGTTTTCCGCGGCCGTCCGGCAATGGGCCTCAAAAATCGCCGTGGGGACGGAAAGATTATGCGGACGGTCACAGACGCTGTGATAGTTCAAAACCGGCAGACTCAGGCATTTGGCGGACATGATTTCTTGACCATTCCTAAATACGCGCTTCTTCTATAGGCTGCCCCATGCCCGGCGTACGGCACAGGCGGCGGATGATCCCATCGGCCAGTCCCGCCCGGGACACATGGATCGCCTGTAAAGACGGACAGGACTCCAAAAGCAGCAAAAAAATCTCCAGGGCCGGCACGATCACGTCCGCTCGATGCTCATTCAGTCCGAAGCGCCGCATACGCTCCTTGACGTTCAAATTCCTGAGCCCCGCGCACAAGGCGGCCAGCTCCTCCGGGCGCAAGACTTCGCCCTTTTTCTTGCCCAGCAGTTCTTGCGCCTTATTGATGTTGCCGCCAAAAGCGATGAGCGCGCCCGGGGCATAGGTCCGGCCTATTTCTTCCATCTCCCTGACAAAAGCGGCGCGATCTTCTCCGGCCGCCGCGCCCGCCAGGCTCCTGACCGCGCCCAGGCGGAAAGATCCGGAAAAGACGCTTTGCCCGCCGGCATGGGCCACCACCTCCGTGCTGCCTCCGCCCACATCCATATAGACGCGGTTCTCTTTCCGCCCGGAGATTCCGTTAAAATCCACGGCGTCACGGACAATTTCCGCCTCTTCCCGGCCGCTGATGATGTTGATGTCAAAACCGCAATCTTCACGCACCGCCGCGCGGATGGCCGGGCCGTTCTCCGCGTCGCGCATGGCGCTGGTGGCGCAGACGCTGAAGCGCGAAACCCCATAGGCCCGCATCAGATAGGCAAAACCGCGCATGGCATCGCGTATCCTGGCTTCTTTTTCCGCGCTGATGCGCCCGCCGGCAAAGACATCCTCGCCTAGGCGCAGAGGAACGCGCAGGTAGGCCGTTTGCCGTAAAGCCGGCTCTTCCCCCAGATCCAGTATGCTGCGGATCAGCAAACGCACGGCGTTGGAGCCAATATCCACCGCGGCCAATATATTTCCAGCCATAGAAATCTTCCCCCTGCCCGTCCTCCGCGCGTCCGGCGCACAAACCATACATGATCTCTGTAAATAAATCTAGAAAATAACTAGACAATAGCTTATTAATATGATGTACTTTTTCAGTTAACAAAAAAAATCGCAACACTCAAAATACATACAGATGCACGTCTGAACAAGGCTACAACCGCCCCCAAAGGAGTATTGCCAATGTCTTGGAACAACTTGGGCTTGAACAAGAAAATGAGCATTGTCATAGGACTGCTGACGCTCATCCTGCTGTGCACCTCCGGCATTTTCGCCTGGCGCCTGGCGATATTGCACGAAGAGGTGCAAAAAGCGGAATTCGCCTCCGAACTCAACGCCATAGTTCTGCTTCGCGAACTTGACCACTACAGATGGATAACCGTCTTGCAGCGCTATGTGTACGACTCCTCCATCACCTCTCTAAACGTGCAGGAAGACGATCACAAGTGCGGATTCGGCCAATGGTATCATGGACCGGAACGAACCAGGGCAGAGGAGGCTTTTAAGAAAACCGCCTCCCCCTTGAAGCAGATCGAAGCGCCCCATGCCGCATTACACGCAAGCGCAAGCACGATCAGGAATTTGAAATCCGCTGGAAATGTCAAGGAAGCGCAGGCGGTATTTGAAAATACATCGATGCGGAACATGCAAACGGTGCAGGAACTCCTGGACCAGGTAGCCAAAATTGCCTCGGATGAGAGAATCGAAAGCGGGCTCGGTTTGGAACACATGGTCGAAGAATCTCTCCAGAATACCGTTATACTCGTAATTGCCGCATTTTTAATGGCTTTGGGCCTTGGCATACTCATTACGAAAAGCACTGTCGGACCGATACTCAGGATCGCGCGCTATGTGGAAGAAGTGGGCGACGGCCGTTTTGACGCGACGCTTGAGATGCCGAGAAGGGATGAATTGGGGCACTTGGCGGACGATGTGAAAAAAATGGTCGCGAACATCGTAACCATGATGCAAACGATGGAAGAAAAAAACGCGGAAGCCGAACGCCATGCCGCTGCCGCCGAAAAGGCGCAACAAGGGGTGGAAGCCGCCAGGATCGCGGATCAGGCCAAAGTTGACAACATGAACCACATTGCCGCCCAGCTCGAAGAAATCGTGGCGCATACTAACCAAATGACGGAAAGCATGGCCGGGACCATTCAAACGGCCGCCGACGGCATGCAGACCCAACAGCAGCATGCCCAGGATACGGCCTTGAGCATGGAACAAATGTCCAGCGCCATAAATGATGTGGCGCGAAACGCCCTTTCCGCCTCGGAAAGCGCCTCGGCAACAAAAATTAATGCGGAACAAGGTTCACGCATTGTCGCTGATACTATTTCCGCGATCCACGAGGTAAGCGGCAAGGCGAAAGTCATCGCCGAATCCATGGCCGGCCTGGACGAGCAGGCCAAAAATATCGGCCATGTTATGGACATCATCAACGATATCGCGGATCAAACGAACCTATTGGCTCTCAACGCCGCAATTGAAGCCGCGAGAGCCGGCGAAGCCGGACGCGGTTTCGCCGTGGTGGCGGACGAGGTGCGCAAGCTG
>WRHT01000199.1 GCA_009783115.1 Desulfovibrionaceae bacterium
CCTCGCTGATCAGCTCGGGCCAGGAGGACATCCGCCTGGTTTCCAGCCAAAGATCCACTTCCGGCAAATCCCCGGCCAGAGACGCCCGGCCGTAGCGCCCCGGCAGACAGCCGGCCACGGCCAGCAAAGGACGCCGCCCGGAAAGACCTTTCAGGATCTCGGCCTGCTCCAGGATAACCCGTACCGATTCCCGCACCGCCGGCTCAATAAAGGCGCAGGTGTTCACCAACGCCAAATCCGCCAGATCCGGGCGATCCACCGGGATTAGCGGCCCCATTGCGCCAAGCAGCCGCTCGGTATCCACGCGGTTCTTGGGACAACCCAGGCTTATGGAATATATCTTGAGCATGGCGTGTTCCAGGTTTATAAAGGACTATAATGGAAACACCCGCAAAAGACACCCTTATTCTGGCCACCAGCAACGCGGGTAAGACCAGGGAATTTTCCCGGCTGCTGGCCCCTCTCGGCCTGAAGATCCTTAACCTGAAGGATTTTCCGCATTTGCCGGAAGTGGAGGAAAACGGAAGCACCTTCCTGGAAAATGCCCGGATCAAAGCCGAACACGCCTGTGCTGGCACAGGGATGCCGGCGGTGGCCGATGATTCAGGATTGGAAGTGGAGGCCTTGGGCGGACTCCCTGGGGTGCGTTCGGCCCGTTTCAGTCTTCCGGAAAGGGCCGAAGGGCCGGAAGAAGCAAGGGACAAGGATGAACCGTGGAACAGCCCCGCTTGCGCCGCTCTCAGCCGGGATGAGCGCAACAATGCCAAGATCCTGGCCCTGATGGAAGGACTGCCCAGGGAAAAACGCCGGGGCCGCTATGTCTGCGCCCTGGCCGCCGTGGCCCCCAACGGCGCGCATATCGCAGCCCAAGGTTTCTGGGAAGGCTTTATTCTGGAAGAGGGCCGCGGCAAAAACGGCTTCGGCTATGACCCGCTTTTTTTTGATCCGGAACTGGGACGCAGCGCCGCGGAAATATCCCTGCGCATAAAAAACGCCCGCAGCCACCGGGCCATGGCCTTGCGGCAACTCTTGAAAAACTGGCCCGCCTTCAGGATCGCGACCGGGAAGTGAAACGATGGAAATAAACCTGGAAGGAATACGGGAAAAAAACCGGGCCGCGGTCATCTCAATGCTCGCCGCCCTGGGCATGACCGCCGTCAAACTGGGGGCCGGCCTGTACTCCAACAGTCTGGGCGTGCTGGCCGAGGCCGCGCACAGCGCCCTGGACCTGCTGGCCACGGGCGTCACCTTCTGGGCCATCCGCCTCTCTTCCCGTCCGGCGGACCAGGGGCACGCCTATGGACACGGCAAGGCGGAAAACCTGGCCGCCTTGGCCGAAACCCTAATACTGCTTTTTATCTGCGGCTGGATCCTGCAGGAAGGGGTAAGCCGCTTATTCTCCCCGCATGTAACCTTGCGCCTGGAACCCTGGGTCATCCTGAGTCTGCTGCTCTGCATCCTGGTGGATTTAAACCGTACCCGCCTGCTCCGCCGCCTGGCCAAAAAACACCGGAGCCAGGCCCTGGAGGCGGATGCCCTGCATTTCTCCACCGATATCCTGTCTTCCACGGTGGTGCTGATCGGCCTCGGCGCGGTCTGGGCCGCCGGCTTCCTTGATCCGGATTCCCTGCCCGGCCGGATCCTGCTCCGGGCCGATGCCCTGGCCGCCATAGCAGTAGCGGTGATCACCGCCCATCTCAGCCTGCGCCTGGGCAAAAAAGCCATAAATCTGCTTCTGGATGCCGGCAGCGCGGATCACCTGAAACTGGTGGAAAAGGCCGTGGCCTCGGTGCCGGAGGTGCTGCGCCTGAACAACCTGCGCCTGCGCGAAAGCGGGCCGTCGGTGTTCATTGACATGCAGCTCACTCTGCCGGCTTCGGCCAGCCTGGAAGACGCCCACAACGTGACCCGGCGGGTGGAGCGGGCCGTGCTGGAAGCTCTGCCCGGAGCGGACCTGACCATCCATTACGAGCCTGAAGAATCGGATCTCCTGACCAGACTGCGGAGCAGCGCCCTGGAGCACGATCTGGAAGTGCACGCCATCACCCTTTATACATCGAAAGACAAAGGGCTGATCACCCTGCATGCCGCCGTGCCGGAAGAAACCCGCCTGGACGAAGCCAGCCGGAGAGTGGACAGCTTTGAAGAATCCCTGCGCTCGCTGGGACATGAATTTCTAATTCACCTGGAGCCGAAAAAGGAACAGGCTCCGGAGGGATCCCTCATGCCCTTGTCCAAGGGCATGGAACAGCGTCTGCTGGAAACGCTGGAAAGGATCCGCGCCTCCGAATCCCAGGTCAGCCGCTTTCATCGCCTGCGCCTGCTGGAAATTTCCGGGCAACTGAACCTGAGCCTGCATTGCTGCATGCCAGGAGAACTTAAGGTCAAGGAATGCCACCAGGCCATCAGCCGGATTGAAGGACTGGTGCAAAAGGAAATGCCCGAATTCCAGAGCATCACCATCCACGCGGATGTGCTGGAAGAAACCGACCAGGAAGCATGGCCGTCAAAACTACTGGAAACTTAAGCGGACTCAAGCCCAGCCAGCTAAAAGCCCTGCATCGCCTGGGGCAACGCCGCTATCCCAACCAGGGAGGATACAGCCTGGAACAGGCCAGGGAGCTTGCGGCCCTGTCCCGATCCCTAGGCCGGCAGATCGGCTTGCTCATAGACCGCCAGGGACGGCCTTTTTTGATCCTGGTGGGTGACGCCGGGGGCATCTATATCCCGGAACTCCCCAGGGCCAAGTCCTCCGGGCAGCGCCTGCGCGGCCTGCGCCTTTTGCACACCCACCTGGAGGATCATCCCGATTTCTGCCTGGAGGGGGTTGGGGAGCGGAACCTCCTCTCGCCGGAAGACCTCATGGACTTGCTCTTTTTGCGCCTGGACAGCCTCTCTGTGCTCACCGTTGGACCTATGGGGGAACCACTACTCATTCAACAGGCCCACCTCCTGCCGCCAAAC
>WRHT01000200.1 GCA_009783115.1 Desulfovibrionaceae bacterium
GCGCGAGCGCGCCAAAAAGGGAATGTATATGAAGCTGATTAAAAATATTGAAAACGAACAACTGCGCCTGGATCTGCCCTCTTTCAGCTCCGGAGACACCGTCAAGGTACATCTGCGTATCGTGGAGGGCGAAAAGGAACGCATCCAGGTATTCCAGGGGAATGTCATCCGCATCCACCGTGGCGGGATGAACGCCTCTTTCACCGTGCGCAAGATCTCCGACGGCGTGGGCGTTGAGCGTGTCCTGCCCATGCATTCTCCGTTCATCGAGAAGATCGAACTGGTCACCCGGGGCCGTGTGCGCCGCAGCCGGCTGTACTACCTGCGCAAACTCAAGGGCAAGGCCGCGCGCATCAAGCCCAGGAACAACTGGTAAGATCAGCACAACACCCGCTTAAAACAATTCCCTGTCCTCCCGGTCTTTAGGTTGACACTTTTTTTTCTTTGGGGTAGCAAGTCTAGAAAATTACTAAACTTGTGGGGAACCCATATGCGTATGCGTAAAGCCATCCGTTGTCTTAAGCTTTGTGTGGTTATTCTGGGCTTGTCGGTAGGCACGGCCCGGGGGGCTGACTTTAGCGATGGCACAGCTACCTTCAGCGGTTATTTTTCCAGAGAGGCCGTGTACGGCGTCGCGGATTTCATGATGCCGCTTTTTGAGTCGCCCAATAACGCCGCCTTTTTCATCAACCCCGGAGCGGGGGTTAACCTGAAAATCAAGGACGGCGTGCACGGCGCGGAGCGCGCCTACATAGGCATCGGGCACCGCGTCTTTTTGCCCGGCGGCCAGTTCGGTGGAAGCGGCCCTTTCCACAAGGGGGTTATTCTGGGACTGAACTGGTACCTGGACGGGCAGTATTCCATGCATGACAATATCCTGTTCGACACCGGCGGCGGCCTGGAGATGCTTTCGGACAGGCTGGACGCCCGTCTGAATGTTTATTTCCGCCTGACGGGCGAGAAAGAGGCGGGCAAGAATATCTCCGGCCGCGGACTTTATGGCGCGGCGGTCCATGCCGACAGCTCCGGCGCCTATGAAACCGCTCTGAGCGGAGCGGACGGCGAGGTTGGCTATCGTCTGCCCTTGCCGGATCAACTTGGTGAAATATGGGTTTTTGGCGGGGCCTATCGTCTGCAAGGCAAGAGTATTGAGAACATTTCAGGCCTCAAGGGCAGGGTGCAGTGGAACCCGCTTCCCTCCATCCAGATCGGCGCGGGCCTGTTCAGCACGGAACGGTTGAACGGCGAGCGCTGGCAAATTCAACTGGCCTACCACATCCCCATCAGCATCAACGCCATGCAGGGCGGCGGCGGCTTCTTCCGTATGGACAATACCCCCAAAACCGGCGATCTCTGGCGGGATCGCTTCACCACCCCGGTGCTGCGCCACGGCATGTGAACGGTTCCGGTTAGCCAGGCGAGAGAAGCCGGCCTTGCCAAGCGCGCGCGGAACCCAGAAAAATACAGTACGGCTGGCGGTTTAGTCTTCCTCAAACAGGTCTTTGGCTTTACATCCGCAATACCCGGCCATTATTTCCAGGGTACAAAGGCGGCATTGGCTTATCCCTTACCGCACTTCCAGGCTGCCGGGGCCGGTGTTGGCCCTGGCCTCCGGGTCGTACAGGGCCTCGGCGAAGGCGCTTGGCAGGGTGAACTTGCCCTTGTTGATCGCCTTGATCCGGTAGATGAACAGGCGTTCGTCCTTGCCCAGGGAGGCGTAGGCCACCATGCGGTCCTCCCGGCGCTCCACGTGCACCAGGTTCATCGGCTGCCCCTGGATTCCGGCTTCCTCCAGCATGGCCATGGCCTCGCGCATGTGCGTCTGGTTGGGATAGCTCGCGGTTTCGTCCAGGTTCCAGGATGAATCCCGGTCATCGTGATCCTCGTAATCCTCGTCATTATATTCGCCATCATCGTCATCATCTTCCCGGTCCGGGGACCGAGCCCGGCCGGAAGCGCCGCCGCCCACGATTTGTCCGGCCTTGCTGATGACCATCTCAAAACCGCCGGGCAGGAGGGAGGTAATGGCCACGTTGTCCGTGGCCGCGGTGGCCGCGGCGCTGATCAGCACGTAGACTTCGTCCCCCTGGCCGAGGTCTTCGAGTTTTTTGCCTCCCGCCGGGATATAACGGGTAGCCAGGGAGATTTTCGCGGCCTTGGGGGGGGCGGGGTTGAGATCAAAGCCGTCGGCGCTGATCTGCCAATAGAGGTCCTCGGCCCCGGAAAAGCGGAAGGAGGCGGCCTCATGCCCCAGGGAGAGGCGTTTCAAAGCCTCTCCAGCGCCCTCGCCCGGCAGGATTTTGC
Source organism: Desulfovibrionaceae bacterium (assembly GCA_009783115.1). Next base: position 2,305 of record WRHT01000200.1, read on the forward strand.
CCTGGGCGTCCAGAGCCTGCAAGAGCAGGTTTTCCTTGCGCCCCAGGTTTGAGGCGGCGTAATCGGCGATGGCCCGCACGGCCTGCGCCGCGCAGGGCGAGGAGTAATCCCCGGAGCCCACGTCATTGATTATTTGTACCAGGGCCTTGTTCCCTTCATAACTGGTGAGCTGTTCCGGGAAGTGACGGGCCAGGGCGGTGAGGAAGAGGCTGTTTTCCCACAGCCGGCAATAAAACCAGCTATTGGTGTAGGATTTGCCGTCAAGGGCCCGGACGTTTTTAAGCAGCTCGTCGGCCTCCTTGTCCTGCTGCATCATTTTGAAGCAGGCGGCCAGCAGGGCGGCGGAAGGTTCGGAGCGCCACTTTTTATTAAGGTTATTGTCCAGGTCGCGGATTAGTTGAGGCAACCCGGTAAAGCGTTGCCCGGAACGGACATAGACCCAGGCGGCGTAGCTTATGGTGCGGAGTCCTTCAAGGCTCTGCGGGGCGCTCTGCAGGAGGGCTCGGGTGGCATTTTGCGTATCCCTGAACAGTTCCTCCGGGATCCGGTAGCCGGCCTCGCGGGCGCTCAAAAGATAATCCAGGGAGTAAACCGTCAGGAAGGGATAGCAATAGCTGTCATAAGGCCAGAGGGAGAAGCGGCCTGGGTAAACCTGG
>WRHT01000201.1 GCA_009783115.1 Desulfovibrionaceae bacterium
GGCCAGACTTTCGCCCAGGCGCGCCCCCAGGCGGATGGCCTCATAGGCCAGGGCGCTGATCGGGGCCATGAGCGCGAGCTTGAGCAGGATCACCACCAGGTGCTTCTGCGCCGCGCCCGAAGGAGTCCAAAACAGGAGAAGCAGCGGGAGCATAAGCACATGCAAGAGGATGGCGATGGACAGGACAAAAAGCAGAAAGGTGGTGCCGCAGCGCGGGTGCAGCCGGCTTTGTCCCTCGGCCAGGGACACATTAACCGGCCTGATCCCGCTCTCGTAGGCGGCGATGGATTTGTGCTCGGCCCCGTGGTACTCAAAAACCCGACGAATATCCCGCAGGCGGGAAATCATCAGGATATAGAGCAGGAAAATGGCGAACTTGATCAGACCGTCCCAGAGATGGAAAGAAAAACCCTCTACCCCTCCGGAAATATGCAAATAATTCAATAAAATAGTCAAAAAGTGCGGGGCTACCACAAAGAGGGCCAAGGCAAAAATAAAGGCCGCCACCAAGGTAAGGACCAACTGCCAGGTTTTCAGCTCCTCGCCTTCGGCCTCCATGGACAGTTCCGCCGAGCGGTTCAGGGCCTTGACCCCGTTGACCATGGTTTCCAGGAGCAGCGGGAAGCCGCGGATGCCCGGCTTCTTGAAGAAACCGGCCTCAAAGAGGGATACCCAGGGCCGGTTCTCCACCACAATGACCCCATCCCCCTGGCGCACGGCCAAGGAGCATACCCCGCCGTTGCGCATCATCACCCCTTCCATCACCGCCTGCCCGCCAACGGCCAGGCTTTCTTCCTCCTCACAGGCCAAGGACGCGCAGCTTAAAAACGGCGCGGCCAGAATGCCGGGAAAAGAGGCGGAGGCTTCCCTATTTCTGGGTCGTGGCATACTTCTTGCGGAAACGGTCAATGCGGCCGGCCGTGTCCACAAAACGCTGCTTGCCGGTGTAGTACGGATGGCAATTAGAACAGATTTCCACCTGCACCTGGGCGCCCTTGGTGGATTCCGCCGCGATCTCGTTGCCGCAGGCGCAAGTTATCTTGGCCTTGTACACCTTTGGATGAATTCCGTCTTTCATGGCAGTCCCCTTGCTGAGAAAGCGCTTTCATAGTCCTTATCGCGCTTTTTGGCAAGAGCATATTTACGATGCCCACTAAATGAACGCCTATAGCTTTATCCCGGCCTATGCCGGAAAAATCGCGCATTTCCATCACAGGACGACTCTCCTGGTGACCAGGTTTTCAATATCCAGGCGGCCCAGGCCGCGCTCCCCGGCCTTGAGCAGGTGCGCCACCCGATCGGGACTGATCTTGCGGCCGTACCATTCATAGGAAGCCACGGCGGTGGCGTCGGCGGCCACCGGATCGGCGGAGCAGATGATTTCGCCAGGAGTCAGCACGGTTCCTGGGCCTCCGGGACCGTTGGTGGAGAGCACCCTGGTGGCGTCAATGACAGCCAGATGCGGTTTCAGGCGGAAATTCAAATCAACGATGGAGGCATCCAGGTTGTACCTGGAATGCATAACCCGGCGATCCAGGATCAACCCCATCTGCCCCTTGAGGGACAGGGAGACCCCGGCCCCGCCGTGGCTCTTGGCCACAGGCACGGCAATGAGCACATCCGCCTCCAGGACATCGCGCATGACGGCGTTGATGCGCATCTCCAGACCATGAATCATGGAAGTTTCCTGGTACTGCGCCGGATTCATCACATGATGGCAGATGCCCGGCTCCACCCCCTCGCAGGCGTCCAGAATACCGGAACGCTCCAGGCTAAGCCTGGGATCTTGCAGGGAATGATCCAGCACGCGCACCCGCCCGGCCCCGGCCTCCTTGCAGAGGATCAGCACCTCGCGCACCACTTCCGGATGCGTGGTGGCGCCGCTCTCCGGACCCCTGGCAAAACTCATGTTGGGCTTGATGACCACCTTCTGTCCCGGTTTGACGAAACGCTCCATGCCGCCCATCAGGGCCACCGCCTCCCTGGTGGCCCTGGCCGGATCGCCCTTGACCACCACCACGTCGGGATAGGTCTGCGCCAAGACCCGGCTGAGCGGAAACACCCCCGAAAAGGCGGAAGAGGCCAGAAGCACGCCCCCGGCCTGCAACTTGAGAAAAGATCTTCTGTTCATAAAGGATTCCTTTTCAGCCCCGCGCGGGGGAGAGACGGTCGCGCCTATGCCATTCCCAGGCCGTGGACAGGATATTTTCCAGGGAAGAATGCCCGGCCTGCCAGCCAAGTTTTTCCTTGGCCAGGCTGACCTGGCCGACCAGCGCCGGGGAATCTCCCGGCCGGCGCGGCAGGATGGAGCAAGGGATGTTCCGGCCGGTAATCAGCCGGCTTTTCTCCAGGATCTCCCGCACGGAATAGCCACGGCCCGTGCCCAGGTTGAGCTTGAGGCCGCCTTCGCCCTGGAGCAGTTTTTCCAGGGCCAGGATATGGGCTGAAGCCAAGTCGTTCACATGGATGTAGTCCCGCAGGCAGGTGCCGTCCGGGGTGGGGTAATCTTCCCCGTAGAGAGTGAAGGCGGGGATCTCTCCGGCGGCGGCCATGAATACGCGCGGGATCAGATGGGTTTCCGGGCGGTGTCTTTCGCCGATCTCCCCTTCCGGATCCGCCCCGGAGGCGTTGAAGTAGCGCAGCACCGCGCTCCGCAGGCCGTAGGCCGCCTCGGAATCGTCCAGGATCCGCTCCATCATGGCCTTGGACGCGGCATAGGGACTCAAGGGGAGGATGGGAGCATCCTCGGCTATGGGCTGGCGCTCCGGCGCGCCGTAAACCGCGCAGGTCCCGGAAACCACGATATTCCGCAGCCCGGACAGGCGCATGGCCTCAAGCAGGCTCAGGATGCCGCCCACATTATTGCGGTAGAAGAGGCCGGGGTTCAGGACGGATTCGCCCACCTCGATGCGGGCGGCAAAATGGATGACCCCCAGCGGGGCA
>WRHT01000202.1 GCA_009783115.1 Desulfovibrionaceae bacterium
TTTTGGGCATCTCCGCCCAGCATGGGAACCTGCCAGCCCATTTCGCGCATCTGGCGCAGGAGCATGCCGGCTTCCGGGTAATACCCGGTATAAAAGATCACCTCCGGCTTGGCGCCGCGTAAACGGGTAAGGATGGCGCTGTAGTCGCGTTCATTGGGCTGGAGGGCGTCATAAAAGACCAGGTTGGTCTTGCCGGCCTTGCCCAGCCCATCGCGGGCTTCTTCCGCCAGACCGACGGCATAGGCGGTGTTGTCATGCAGGATGGCCACATCCTTGTAGCCCATCTGGAGCAGGGTATTCACCGCCACCAGGCCCTGTTCGTCATCTCGAGGGCAGGTGCGGAAAAAGAGCTTGAAGCCTTTCTCGGAAAGGCGGATGGCCGTGGACCCGGTGGCTATTTGGAGGATTCCGTTGCGGTTGTATATGTTTTGCGAAGCCTCGGTCACCGCCGATCCATAAGTGCCGATTACCGCGGCCACGCCGTCGGTGGACAGGCGCTGGGCCGCCAGGGCCGCGGTGCGGGCATCGCTTCCGTCGTCCTGGGTCACTACCCGGATCTGCGCGCCATTGACTCCGCCGGCCTTGTTCAGTTCTTCGGCCATTAGCTCCACTACCCGGCGCATATCCTCGCCTTCACTAGCATAGGCTCCGGTCAGGGGGGCCATCAGGCCGATTTTGATCTCCGCCGCCTGGGCGGACAGGCTTCCCATGAGCAGGGCCAGGCAGAAAAAGAATAATTTTTTCATAGTCGCTCCGCGTATCTGAAAAATTTGTTGAACCGGCATGATATTGGAGTAAATCCGCTGAAAAGGCAATCCCCTGGCCCATGCTCCACTTCTGGACGTGTGCCGGTTTTGTGGTTTACATGCGGGACATGGGCGGATCCGAACCGATTGTCATAGGCCGGGCAGAGGCCGGGCAGAGCTTGTTGCGTTTTTTGGTCAGGCGTTTGGGTTTGCCCAAGGCCCTGCTCTATCGATGGCTGCGCTCCGGGCAGATCCGGGTTAATTCCGGGCGTTGCAAGGCGGATCGGTTTTTGGAGGAAGGCGACGCGCTCCGCCTCCCTCCCCTGGCCGCAATCCTGGCCCCAGCCGCCGCCCTAGGAAGCGGCGGGCGGATCTGTCTGCCCGCCCCCGGGCAACTGGGGGAGGATCTGCCTATCCTGTACCAGGACGAGGGTCTGCTGGTCATGGATAAGCCGGCGGGCTTGGCCGTGCAGGGAGGCAGCGGACAGGTGGATAGCGTCTGCGCCCGCCTGCGCAGGATCTGCGCCGGTGCGGGCTGTTTTGTCCCAGCCCCGGCTCACCGCTTGGATAAACCCGCCTCCGGCCTGTTGCTGGCCGGCAAAACCCAGGCCGCCCTGCGCCGCCTGCATGCCTGGCAACTGGAGAGGCAATGGGAAAAAGAATACCTGGGCTGGGTCAAGGGAGATTTTTCGCCGTTAGTAGAGGGAGGAGGCTGGCTGACCATGAAAGATCTGCTTCCGGCGGCTGAAAAGGGAAGGAGCGGGGAGAAAGGCGTGTTGAACCAGGAAGCCCTGGCTTATTGCAGGTTTTTGGAAAAGCGCCGGATCAGTGGCGCGGGTGATTCTTCCCTGCTTCTGGTCAAATTGGACACCGGGCGTAAGCACCAGATCCGCAGGCAACTGGCCGGGCGCGGCTTTCCCCTGGTAGGCGACCTCCGCTACCAGGGTCCGGCCTTTCCCCGCCTACTCCTGCACGCCTTCCGCCTGCGTCTGCCCCTGCCCCTCACTCTGCATTCTCTCCCGGACTGGCCCGCGCCTTACTCCGTGGGCATCAATATGCCGGAGTCCGTTTTTTATACGGACATTCCCTGAAGCCTGATTTTTTTCAGGATCAGCCTGCCCAGTTCCGGCAGCCCCCGCCCCTGGCTGGCGGAGATATGCAGTTCCGGCGCGAGATCCGGGGGTAAATCCAGGAGATCTTGCAAGAGGTCGCTTTTATTCAGGATCAGTAGGCGGGGGATCTGCTGGAGTTTTAAGCCATCGAGGATTTTTTCAACGGAGCGGATTTGTTTTTCCACTTCCGGGTGGGCGGCGTCGGCCAGGTGCAGCAGGAGATCCGCGGCCTCCAGCTCTTCCAGGGTGGCCTGGAAGGCTTCCAGCAGGGTCTGGGGCAGGCTGCGGATGAAGCCCACCGTGTCCGTAAGGATGCAGTCCAGGCTCCCGGACTGGTCCTGCAGGCGCAGACGGCGTGAGCAGGGGTCCAGGGTGGCGAAGAGCTTGTCCTCGATCAGGGTCTGCGCCCCGGTCAGGGCGTTCAGCAAGGTGGATTTTCCGGCATTGGTGTAACCCACCAGGGCGACTACCGGCAGCCCCGAGCGGGCGCGGCGGGTCCGGGCGAAGGCGCGGCGGCGGCGCAGTTCTTTGAGTTCAGCCTTGATTTTGGTAATGCGTTCATGTAGGCGGCGGCGGTCGCTTTCCAGTTTGGTTTCCCCGGGACCGCGCCCGCCGATGCCTCCGGCCAGGCGGTCAAAGGCCTTGTGCCGTTGCGCCAGCCTGGGCAGACGGTATTGCAACTGGGCCAGTTCCACCTGGAGTTTGCCGGCTTGGCTTCCGGCCCGGCTGGCAAAGATGTCCAGGATGAGCTGGGTGCGGTCCATTACCGGGCGTTCGGTGGCCTCGGCCAGGTTGCGCAGATGCAGGGGACTGAGTTCCAGGTCAAAGACGATGCGTTGGACGTCCCCTTGCAGGGCCAGCACCTCCAGCTCGGCCAGCTTGGCCCGGCTCAGCGCCTGCCTGGGGTCCGGACCGCGGATTTGCTGCCGCAAGGCTCCGGCCACGCTGAGTCCGGCGGTCTCCGCCAGGCGGCGCAGTTCCTCCAGGCTGGATTCCTGCTCCGCCTTGGGCAGGCCGGAGATGTGGGCCAGGAGGCAGCGGACTTTTTCCCGGCCTTTCACTCCGGATCCGTGGAGAAGCGCGTG
>WRHT01000203.1 GCA_009783115.1 Desulfovibrionaceae bacterium
TCATATACCGGATTCCCCCAGCGCTGTCCGGTGGCGCTGAAATAATCCGGAGGCACCCCGGCGACCTTCAAAGGCCGCCCTTCTTCATCCAGTTGGAACAGGTTCTGGTTGGCCCAGACATCGGAGCTGTCATGGGTTACATAAATGGGCAGATCTCCGATAAGATCCAGGCCGGTAAGGTGGCAGTGCCGGCGCAAAGACCGCCATTGACTAAAAAAAAGATACTGGATGAATTTATGCCTGAGCACGCTACGCCGATGCCCCAGCTCCCAAGTTTTCAAGGCGTCCGGATCCCGGCCCTTGAGTTTTTCCGGCCAGTCCACCCAGCTTTCGCCCGTACGCTCCTCCTTAATGGAAACAAAAAGGGCGTAATCATCCAGCCAGCCAGCCTCAGTACGGCAAAAAAACGCAAAATCCTCCTGTTTTTCCAGGTCCGCGCAACGTTCGTAGGCCGCGTGCAAAATTGCCCGCCGCTGGACGCCTGCTCCGGCGTAATCCGCCCGTTCACGCTTCATTCCCGCATGGGACAGGGAATCATCCAGATCCGCCGGAGAAATCCAGCCTTCTTCCAATAAAAGCTCCGGGCTGATAAACAATGGATTTCCGGCAAAGGCCGATGGGCTGGAATACGGCGAATTGCCTAAAAATACCTCAGTTTGAGTCAGGGGCAGCATCTGCCAGTAACTTACCCCGGCCGCCGCCAGGCCGGAAGCAAAACTCCTGGCCGCGGGACCGAGGTCGCCGATGCCGAAAGGCGTGGGCAAGGACGAGATATGCAGCAATACGCCGCAACTTCTTTCGCGCATGGATAATCCCCCCCAAAAGGTATAACTGCTCTTGCCCCAAGGCTGAAGTTTTAGCAACCATATTTGCAAAAAGACGCGCCCTGGGGTAAATATTTTCACAGGGAGGGCGCATGCCTGACGCAAGCCCGATGGTCCAAAACTCCATCCCCGAACGGACCTGCCTGATTCTCATCGGCATGGCCGGAGCCGGAAAAACCAGAATGGGACTGGAATTGGCCCGCCTGCTGGACTGGGCGCATGTGGACGCGGACAGTCTCATGGAGGCGGCCTACGGGACCAATCTGCAACACTTGGTGGACCAGATGGACCGGGAGAGCTTTCTGGACCTGGAAGCCGCGATCATCCAAAATATCCGCCTGCAACGCTGTGTGATCTCCACCGGCGGAAGCGTGGTTTACCGGGAAAAATCCATGAAATATCTGCGCGGCCTGGGGCCTGTCCTGAGCCTGGATGTGCCCCTGAGCATCATCCTGGAGCGCATAGCCCGCAGGCCGGATCGCGGTCTGGTCATAGGGCCTGGACAGACTGTGGAGGAGCTCTTCCATGAACGCCGCCTGCTCTATGAAAAATACTCTTCCATGACCATCAAGGGAGGAAACAGGCCGGCGCAAGATTACGCCCGGCAAGCCATGCCCGAAATTCTTGAAACCCTGCGCCGCTGGGCGGCGTAGTTATGCCTCAAAACTTCCGCAGCGCCTTCTCCAAGTAAGGTGAATTTTCCATAACCCGGCTCAGGCCAAATCCCAAGGCCAAATCCACCGCCGCTCCTCCCCTGAAAATTTTCCGCCTGGACAGGGCCAGGGCGAAACGGAGCAGACAAGCGCGTTTTCGCCCTTCTTCCGTGGCCGACGGGAGTTCCGGCGATGCCGGAGCATCCGTGACGGACGCATCCTGCGCCATATACCCGCTGTTCTTGAGAATGGTATAAACCATGCGCTGATCTGGAGGGAGATTAAGACTTTCGTCAGGAGGCAGGGGACGTCCCGCGCCCGGCAACCCCTCAAAGGCTCCCTGGCGCTGGGCTTCCAGAATTTTTTCTTCCGCCACCAGGGATATGGCTGAAAACACGTCCAAACCCGGCAAGCTCACTTGCGTCCCGGCAGGACAAAACCAGACGCGCGCGGCAATAGTGACGCCCCTCGGCCTGAGAGGCACGATTCCCTAGCGTTCGTCATGCGCCTGGACGCGGGTGATGGCCCGCCGCAGGGCGATTCTGGCCCTTTCCATATTCACCTTGTCAGCTTGGCCGGCCAGGCGTTCCTCCGCCCGGCGCTTGGCCTCCATCGCCCTGGCCAGATCGATGTTATCGGCCAACTCCGCGGATTCTGCCAGGATAGTCACTTTATCGCCGGAAACATCGGCCACCCCGCCGCTGACAAAGGCCTTTTGGCGTTTACCGTTCACGGTGTAACCCAGTTTGCCCACATCCAGCGAAGCCAGCATGGGAACATGGCCGGGCAGGACGCCGAAATATCCCTCTACCCCGCAGATGCTCACATACTCCACCCGTTCGCTAAGCACCAGCTTATCCGGGGTAACTATGTCGAGCTGGAGAGTTTTGTCCATGCGGATCTCCTGCGCCTACTGCTCGGATGCCTGACGGGCCTTATATTTTTCCAGGGCCATTTCGATGCTGCCCACCATGTAAAAATCTGACTCGGAAAGATAGTCATAATCGCCGTTGAGTATTCCACGGAAGGCCTTGACCGTATCCTCCAGCTTCACATACTGTCCGGGAGCGCCGGTAAAAGCTTCGGCCACATGGAAAGGCTGGGAAAGAAAACGCTGGATGCGCCTGGCCCTGGATACCACCACCTTGTCCTCGTCCGAGAGTTCATCCATGCCCAAGATGGCTATGATATCCTGCAAATCTTTGTATTTCTGCAATACCTGCTGTACCTCCCGAGCCACCGCATAATGTTCCTGACCCACCACCAGGGGGTCAAGGATGCGCGAGGTGGAATCCAGGGGGTCCACCGCCGGGTAAATGCCCAGTTCGGCAATCTGGCGGGAAAGCACCAGGGTTCCATCCAGATGGGCGAAGGTGGTGGCCGGCGCCGGGTCGGTCAAATCGTCGGCCGGCACTTACACGGCCTGTACGGAGGTAATGGAACCGGACTGGG
>WRHT01000204.1 GCA_009783115.1 Desulfovibrionaceae bacterium
CTGCATGGTTTTTTCGGCCAGCTTCCGCACCTCGTCGGCCACTACCGAAAACCCGCGCCCGGCCTCCCCGGCCCTGGCCGCCTCGATGGCCGCGTTCAGGGCCAGAAGGTTGGTCTGGTCGGCTATGTCATTGATCACGTTCATAATCTTGCCGATGTTGCCCGACTGCTCTCCCAGCTTATTGATATTGCCGGTCAAGTCACCGGCCAGGGAATGCAATTCCTCCATGGCCGCGCCGGAGGCCTGGGCGACTTCCGCGCTTTTTTCCACCTTGGTCATGGATTCTTCGGATTTATCCGCCGCCAGGGCGGCGCTGCGGGCGATCTCCATAACGCTGCTTCCCAGGCCTTCCATGGCCTCAAGGATATCGTCAATGTGGCTGCCCTGGGAAACTATGCCCTCCCTCATGGTGGAGGTGCTGCCGCTGATGCCCTGGACCGCCGTTTCCACGTCATGGGCTGACATTTCCAACTGGGAGGACACCCGGAGCATGCCGGCATTCACCTTGTCCATCTTTTCCATGGATTCCCTGGTCAAAGCCACGGCCTTTTGCGCCTCTTCCGCCTGGGCCAGGGCCTCTTTCCCTTTAAGCTGCACATCCGCGAAACTGGCGCGCAAATTTTCCGCCATGCGCCGCAGGGCATGCTGCAAAAGGGCGATTTCATCGCTTCCGGACGTATCCAGAGCCACGTCCAGGTTGCCCCCGGCAATCTGTTCCGCCGCGTTTTCGGCCGCGCGCAAAGGCTCCAGGATGGAACGCACCACCATGACGCAGACCGGAACAAGGATAAGCAGCATGACCGCTATGCCGCCCAGGACCACGGCCATGCGGCGGTAGAGATCATCGGACATGCTCTTTTCCACCTCGGCCTTGTGCCGGTCAATGTTATCAATATAAATGCCGGTGGAAATCCAGAGATCCGTCCCCGGAATCATTTCCACATAGGCCAGCTTGGGGGCGTTGACCACGCTGCCGTCAGGCCGGGGCTTGCCGAAGATGAAAGAAACGAAACCCCCGCCGCGCTGGGCGGCCTTGTGGAGGTCACTCACATAATAGACGCCGTCGGCATCCTTGGTCTGCCCCAAGTCCCGGCCAACCAGGGCCGGCTGGACCGGGTGCACAAAGACCACCGTGCCCCGGTAAACGAAATAATATCCGGACTTGTCGTCCTCAAAACGAATATCATTGATAAAAGAGCCGATGATCCCGGCCTGCCTTTCGGGATCGCCGATCCCGGCCAGAGCCTTGCCCAGGGCGTGGGCGATGGTCTGGGTGCCCAGGCGGATCTTTTCCTCCTGCCCCTGGAGCATGACCTGCTCGGTATCCTCAATGCCGCTGTTCTTGATCTGTACGGCGGTGTGCGCGAAAATCCCGGCGAGAGAGATCAAGGCGAACAGCATAAAAACGACAATGATGACAACCCGCTTGGTGATGGAAATTCGGCGCAACATACCTCATCCTCCAGTAGTTGCGGAAATATAAACCGAACATATAACCTCAGCAATAGCTTTTAGACGCCTTGCGCACTTTTGACAGAACCCCGGAAAACGGCTAATTGTATGGTGAAAGAACCCAAAATGAAAAGGGTGGGCTATGATCCCGGCACTTGTGATCCTTATTCTGGCGGCCATCGCGGCCGGAGTGGCCTGGTACAAGTTTAACGCGTTCAAAAACAACATGCTGTATAAACTCAAGCTCGCGGAGCTAAGCAACCGCGAGCTTGAAAACATCCTGGACCGCTATAAAAACGACCGCCTGTATTACACGAAGCGCCTGGAAGAAGCGGAGAACGCCCTGCTTGACGCCCAGAAACAGGCCCAGGCGAAAAAGTAGGCGTTTTTCTCCCAAGACGCGCTATTGCCCGGAAACGGCAAGCTATTCCGGTGCCGCTTTCTAATACCTGTAATGTTCCGGTTTATACGGGCCTTCCACCGGCACTCCTATGTAAGCGGCCTGCTCCGGGGTCAGGCGGGTCAGCCTGGCCCCCAGCCTGGGCAGGTGCAGGCGGGCCACCTCTTCATCCAAATGCTTGGGCAGGGTATAAACCTTTTTCTCCAAATTCCGGCCGGCGGCCAGTTCCAGTTGCGCCAGCACCTGGTTGGCGAAGCTGGTGGACATGACAAAACTGGGGTGCCCGGTGGCGCAGCCCAGGTTGACCAGACGCCCCTCGGCCAGGATGATCACCGAACGGCCTGAGGGCATGAGCCATTTATCCACCTGGGGCTTGATGCGCGTGCGCTTGCAGTCCGGGTCCGATTCCAGCCAGCTCATTTCAATCTCGCTGTCAAAATGCCCGATATTGCAGACCACGGCCTCATCCTTCATCTTGAGCAGATGGCGCTTGGCAATGACATGGTAGTTGCCGGTGGCGCTGACCAGGATGTCGGCCAGGCCCGCGGCCTCGTCCAGGTCCACCACCTCGTAGCCCTCCATCGCCGCTTGCAGGGCGCAGATCGGGTCAATCTCGGTAACCAGAACCCTGGCCCCGAAGCCGCGCATGGAGTGGGCGCAGCCCTTGCCCACATCGCCGTAGCCGCAGATCAGCACCACCTTGCCGGCCACCATGATGTCCGTGGCCCGTTTAAGGCCGTCGGCCAAAGATTCGCGGCAGCCGTACAGGTTGTCGAACTTGGACTTGGTGACCGAGTCGTTGACATTGATGGCCGGGAAAAGCAAAGCCCCCTCTTTTTCCATCTGGTAAAGACGGTGGACGCCTGTGGTGGTTTCTTCCGAAATCCCGCGGCAGGCGGCGGCGGTTTTTTGCCAGCGATCCGGGCTTTGCCGCAGAGAAAGGGCCAGGCGTTCCATAATGATCCGCATCTCGCGCACTTCCTGGGGCTGGTCCAGCAGGGCGGGATTTTTCTCCGCCTCCGCTCCCTTATGGATGAGCAAGGTGGCGTCGCCGCCGTCAT
>WRHT01000205.1 GCA_009783115.1 Desulfovibrionaceae bacterium
GGGTCGGTCAGCCGGGCCGTGGAAATGGCGCGCCGCTGCGCTCCGGATGGTCTTGGCCTGGAGGTGGAGTGCCGCAGCCTGGATGAAGTGCGGGAGGCGGTCGCCCTGAAGGTGGATCGCCTGATGCTGGATAATATGGATAAGCAAACCCTGAGCCGGGCGATGGAACTTATTCCGCCGGGCATAGAAACCGAGGTCAGCGGCGGAGTGGGGCTGGAGAACATTTCTGCCCTGGCCGGACTTAAACCCCGCGCCCCGGATTTTATTTCCGTGGGCCGGCTTACCCATTCCGCGCCGGCGGCGGATTTCAGCCTGTGTTTTATAAAGTAGGATATGTCCATGAGTGAACGCGTCTATACCCCGGTGCTGGTCATCGGGGCCGGACTGTCCGGCGCGGTGGCGGCCCTGTCCTTGGCGGACGCCGGTTTTGAAGTCACCCTGATCGCCTCCGGCCATGAAAGCGCGGAGGACGGCAATTCCTGGCTGGCTCAAGGCGGGATCATCTACAAGGCCCAGGATGGCGATCCGGCGCTGTTGGCCAAGGATATCCTCCGGGCGGGGCACCGGCACAACAACCCCGGCGCGGTGCGTCATTTGGTGGAGAAAGGGCCGGAGATCGCCGAAAAGGTGCTTTTTGAGCGCTTGCGCATCCCTTTTGCCCAGCGGCGCGAAGACCACGAAGGGGAATGGGATTTGACCAGGGAAGGCGGTCATTCCGCCCCGCGTATCCTGCATTGCGCCGATCACACCGGACAAAGCATCATGCAGAGGCTGATGTCCGAGGTGGATGCCTCGCCGCGGATCACCTTCCGCCGCGCCCATGCGGCCGTGGATCTCCTGACCGGCCACCATCACACCCAGGGCATGGCCCATCGCTACCAGTTGGAAAACACCTGTTGCGGGGCTTATGTCCTTAATGAAATTACCGGGCGGGTGGAAACCATTCTGGCGGATTATACGATCCTGGCCACCGGCGGGGTGGGGCAGCTTTATCTGCATTCCACCAATTATCCCGGAGCCTTGGGATCGGCCGTGTCCATGGCCAGCCGGGCTTTGGTCCGCCTGGAAAACCTGGAATATGTGCAGTTTCACCCCACGGCCTTTTACCACCAGGATTCGCCCCGTTTTTTGATTACCGAGGCCATGCGGGGCGAAGGGGCGATCCTGCTGAACGCGCGTGGCGAGCGCTTCATGCCCGGTTATGACGAACGGGCGGAACTGGCTCCCAGGGACGTGGTTTCCAAGGCCATTGTCACGGAGATGCTGCGGCGCGGCGACCCCTGCGTTTATCTAGACCCCAGCGGCATCCGGCGGGATCTGGCCGCGCGTTTCCCGACAATCATGCGCCACTGCCGGCAATACCATGTGGACATAACCAGGGATTGGATTCCGGTGGTGCCGGCGGCGCATTATTTTTGCGGCGGCATCCTGGTGGACCTGCGCGGCAGAAGTTCCCTCTCCCGCCTTTATGCCATCGGGGAATGCAGCTGCACCGGCCTGCACGGGGCCAACCGCCTGGCCAGCGCTTCCTTGCTGGAAGCGGTGCTCTGGGGGCATAACGCGGCCCAGGACATCGCCCAGCGCCTGGGCGCGGGCCGCGTCCTGCCCAAGCGTCTGCGCAACGACATCCGCGGCTGGCAGCCTTCGGGATCGGAAAGCAACGATGACCCGGCCCTGCTGGCCCAGGATTGGGTGACCATCCGCAGCACCATGTGGAACTATGTGGGGATTATCCGCACCCGGCAGCGCTTGTACCGCGCTTTTGAGGAAATGCGCGATCTTTCTTCCCGCGTGCACAATTTTTACCGTCTGACCCAGTTTTCCAAGCCCCTGCTGGATCTTTTTCAAGGATGCCAGGCCGCGTACATGATTATCCAGGCCGCCTTGCGCAACCGCCAGAGCTTGGGCTGCCATCAACGTCAGGACTAAGAGGAGAGCGTCATGGACAAGAAAGCCATCACCGCCGCCAAGGCGCCGGCGGCCATCGGCCCGTATTCCCAAGGCATCATGGCCGGCGGTTTTATTTTCACCTCCGGGCAGATCCCTCTGGACCCGGCAAGCAAAAAAATGTCCGGGGATATCCGGGAACAGGCCAGGCAAGCCCTGGGCAACGTCCGGGCCATCCTGGAAGAAGCCGGTTCCGGAATGGACCGGGTGGTCAAGGTCACGGTCTTTCTTGCGGATATCGGAGATTTTGCCGTGGTCAACGAAGTTTACGCGGAATTTTTCAAAGAGCCTTTCCCGGCCCGCAGCGCCTTCGCGGTTAAAGATTTGCCCCTGGGGGCCAGGGTGGAGATTGAGGCTGTGGCCTTGGCCTAGATTGTAATAGGAGATTTTCGTGCATTACGAAGGAGTCGTTTATCGTCCCCCCTCCGAGGGCGACAGCGTGATTATCCAGGCCACGGTGGGCTGCCCGCACAACCGCTGCGCCTTTTGCGGCATGTATAAAGCCAAGCGTTTCCGCATCCGCAAGGTGGAAGATATTTTGCGGGATATAGAAGAGACCGGGCGGATGTATGGCCCGGAGCGGACGCGGAGCCTGTTCCTGGCCGACGGCAATACGGCCGTGATGCGCACGGAGCAGCTCCTGCGCGTTTTGGAAAAGATCCGGGAAACCTTCCCCGCCTTGCAGCGGGTGACTTCTTACGGAGCCTCCCAGTACCTGGCCCTGAAAAGCCCGGAAGAATGGCGCGCCTTGCGGGAAGCCGGGTTGACCCGTATCCATTGCGGCATGGAGAGCGGGCATGACCCGCTTCTGCAAAAAGTCCGCAAGGGCGCGGGCATGGAGGAACATATCCGGGGAGGGCAACGGGTGCGCGAAGCCGGCATTGAACTCAGTTTCTATTACCTGGCCGGCCTGGGGGGCGAGGCTATGTGGGAGGGGCATGCCCTGG
>WRHT01000206.1 GCA_009783115.1 Desulfovibrionaceae bacterium
ATGTCATCAACGGAGGCTTGCTGGGTTCCGTCATCTTCCTGCTGAAAAAGGTCTGCCACGGAGCATCCTAACGCGTTCGCAAAACCCTGCAAGCGTTCAAATCTGGGCGCGATATGCCCCTGCTCCATCCTCGACAAAGACTGCTGGCCTATCCCCACCATTTCCGCCAGCTTTTCCTGCGTCAGATTACGTCTTTTACGTCTATTCATGATATTTGCGCCAACTATTTTAGTGAGCGCAGTGCTTTTCGCAGACACCCCAGCCTCCTGGCACGCTTTTTACGCATATTGTGCAGGAGTTGGCGGCTTTTTCTATAACATAAGAAACATAAATATTGCCGTAAAAAGCGTTGATTGATAGATTCTCTCCCGAAAGAAGGCAACCACAGACGGGCCGCAAGCCTTTCCCTTGGTATCAAAAATTTGGGCAAACGCCGCAACCGCTCAAGGCTATTACGGGGTGAAGCTCTGGTCAGTCACGAGATTTGCCGCCCGGAGGAATACGCTATGCTTGGATTGAAACTGCGGGACGAATTTCTCGGCGCGACAATGCCGGGTACAGTGATAGAGTTGCGCAACTCCGACAACCAAGGGGCTGTACAAAAATCTCCTGAACAGATTCTTTCCATCACCTACCCGACAGCGGACGTGCAAATTGCGATTACCACCGTCAGCGAAGGAAGGGGCGGGCTGCCTGTCGTGTTGGTTGGCGGCAAAGGCAGGGGAAAATCTCATATCATGGCGGTCATGCACCATGCTGTTGAATCTCCCGCTGCTGTGGAATCATGGATGAAAGAATGGGGCGCTAAACTTGCCATGCCCAAATTGCACAATGCCTCACTGCTGAAAGGGTATGTGCCGATTTCCGAGCCGATGCACAACCACGAATATCAGTTTCTCTGGGAGCTGCTTTTTGAACGTCACCCCAAGGGGGAGTATTATCGCGGCCAGTTTGAAAACATGGGACAGCCTGTTCCTCCCAGGTCGCTTCTGGAAAAGATGTTTTCTGAACAACCCGCCTGCCTGATCCTGGACGAATTTCAGACCTGGTATACCGGCCTGCCGGAAACGAACTCTAAAACAGGCCAGAAAACCCGGCAAAATGCCTTCAATTTCATCCAGATTCTCTCTGAACTCGCCACAGACAGGCCGGATATTCTGATCTTCGTCATCTCCGTTCTGGATACAAACAATGAAGCATACCATCAGATACACCGCCAAGGGCCGGTGCTGATCAACTTTCACGGCCCAACGGCCAAACAGGATCGGCAAAATCTTTTGCTGCATCGCCTGTTTGATAACCGCGCCCATATACCAGAAAAGGATGTGGAGCATCTTGCGGCGGCATACGCGGCTGAACGCTTCCGCCTGCTTTCCCCCGGCAAATCGGAGCATGAAAAGGACGTTATACTCAAAGAAGTTGCCGATTGCTGGCCGTTCAGCCCGGAACTGATTGATCTGCTCGAAAATCATATTTTGATGTATTCCGCCGCGCAAAATACCCGCGACCTGATCCGCGTTCTGGCCCAAGTCTATAAAAGCAGGGGGAGCGCAAGTCCGGTGGTCACTCCTGCGGATTTTTTCGTGGACGGCGATCAGGCGGCTGCGCAAGTTCTGGTGGATGCCGTGGCCTCCAGCCAAAACCCAACCAGACTTATTGAAATTGCCCAAACGAATCTCAAGGCCGTGCGGGATGCAGGAGCTGCCGTCACGCATGACCGGGAAATGATCAGCGCGATCTGGATGTATTCTTTGGTCTTGGGCACGAAACCCGGCTTGACCGCTCCCAAGCTGCATCTAGTCATCACCCGCGACAAAGCCATAGACGACAATGTGTTTCAAGCCGATTTGGCCCGTCTGGTCGAAAATAGTTTCAACATTCATGGGGATGAAGCCGCCGGCGGGTTGCTGCGTTTTGAAATGGAGGAAAACCCGCGTTCCAGAATTAAGGCGTATGCCAAAAACGACAAACTCTGGGATGCTTCGGCTACGCCTTCTCCAGTATTGACCATATACCCCGGCAAAGACATTGAGCATATCCGCAAGACACTGAAAGCCATCTTTGTGCCTGAAAATCAGGAGCCTACCGCAAGAATCATCATTCTTGGCCCAAACTGGCGAGATAATCCTTGGGTAGATGTTGATGATGCGGAGCAGCCCACCAAATGGGATAGGCAGATATTGCTGGTCATTCCAGAGAAATTCTCCGCCGACAAAGCGGTCATCAGTGAAACGCTTGGCGGCTGGCTGGCCAAGCATGTGACAAAAAACCGCAATACCGCGCGTTTCCTGCTTATCGCCGCTGAGGAAAAGAACTTGTTTCTTGACCAGGGGCTCATTTTCTCCGCCCGATGCAGCTATCTTTGCTCAAAATATGCCTGGGGACAGCAGGATAGAAAATATTCTGCCCTCGCCGCAGACTTTGACCGCTCCTTGCGCAACGATTTGCAGTCGCGCTTCAACAGATTCGCCATCCTGCGAAAATGGGATTTCCAGCAACCGGCGCACTGCGTTTTTGACGTGGAAAAAATCACGGCGCAAGGCGCGGAAATACCCAAGGCTGTAGAAGAGAAAATTGCCAAGGATATTTTTGACCAGACGGAATTTCGCCGTATGATTCTGGAGGCTGCAAAAAACGGAGAGCTTTTCAGTGGATTGCTGAATGACCTGTCAGAGCCGCCCCCGCCAGGAAAAGGCGAAGCCATCCCCTACCTGGGAGAAATTGCGCTGTATGAACAGGTACTACGCATCGCGGCACAGGGCGTTATCGTTCTGAATGTCAGCGGCACTTGGGTAGGCAGCCAGCCGCAAGACGGATCGGAAGATGCTTCCTATACCCGGATCAAATCCAAAGC
>WRHT01000207.1 GCA_009783115.1 Desulfovibrionaceae bacterium
GCGGTCTTCCGACTCTCGGATCAGCCTACTTTCCGCGTCTTCCCATCAGTATTCCGACAGTGACTTCTTGCGGATTTCGTCCCCGATTACGGCGGCGGGTCCGTACCGGATTCACACCGGTTTCCCATGGGCCGGCGGCAGCCGGCCCCCCACAGGCCAAGGCAATATATTCCGTGATCCCTCTTTTTGTCAAGGCTGGCGGTTCACCGTTAAAAAAAGGCCGGGATTGCTCCCGGCCTTGCTTGGTCAACAGTCGCGTTCTCTAAAAGACAAAGCGCAGGTAGAGGTTGGTGTTGAAGGCCGGGTCGGCCTTGTCGCCGTTTAAGGGTTTGGCGTCACTATTGAACGAGGGGACGATGTAGCCGATTTCCAGGACGCTGGAGATGTTGTCCACGATGTTGTAGGTGGTGTCCAGGTTGAGTTCGATGAAGGACGCGCCCTCATGGATGCCCATATAGGTGTCGCCATAAAGCGCCGACCCTGTGAATTCTTTATCGTTCAGGCCCTTGTAATAGGCGATGCGGGCCATGTGGGTGAGTTTGTCCACGAAGCTCACGTCCTGGACCTGCGCGGCCACGCCCATTGTTCCGACCATGGAGGTGGAGACGATGCCTTCCATGGCCAAGGAGGCGGTGCCGTAGGAACCCAGGCGGGTGAAGGTGACCCCGTCGTCCGCGCCGATGACCGGCAGGACGCCGTTGCCGTCTTTATCCATGCCCGAGGCGTACCATACGCGCAGGCCGGGGGTGCCGAAGGGCAGGGCATAGTCCGCGCCCAGGGCCGCCATGAAGCCGCTGGTTTCGCCGTTTTTATCTTTGGCCGAGTTTTTGGCGCTGCCGTAAACCGCGTCCAGCATCAGGGTCAGGGGTTCAATCGGGTTGTAGGTCACCGCCGCGCCGCCCACGAAGATCTTGGCCTCATCATCGCCGGCCCAGGCAAAAGGAACGTCGGAATTGGCTCCGGCCTTGCCGTAAACCAGGTAGGGGTTGACTTCCACCTGGTCCAGGTTCAGGGCCAGGATGCCGCCGAACATATCTATGGTGTTGTGGTTATTGATGACTTTGTTGCCGCTGCCGGCGGGGTACTCATCATTATTAAGCCGGGGTCTGGCCCAGAAGAGGCTGAGGTTCGCGGGGTCGGCCAGTTGGGCGCTCAAGATCACCCCGCCGACCCGGTCGCCGAAGACCGGGTTGCCGGCCACCGCGCTGGGCAGGGCCAGGTAGAGCAAACCGGCGCTGACCGAGACCGGGGTATTGGGCACCTGCAAGTCCGCCCAGAGCAGCCGGGTCTTGAAGTCCTGTCCGTCGGTGCTCAGGCCGCCGCCGTTATTGCCCCATTCATAGTTGCCCACCTGGAACTGGTAGTGGGCCTTGGCATACTCGTTGGCCTCGGCGCTCACCGTGGCCCGCAAGCGGGTGGCCCCGGTGATGTGCTGGGTGTCCTCATCCCTTGTTTCACTATTAAAATCATCCGTGTTGTTGTTGAACATGATCGCCGTGTCCACATGTCCGGTGGCCCCGAACTTTATGGCCGCTCCGGCCTGGAACCCGGAACCGAGCACCAGGGCCGCGGCTGCCAGAAGAATCAGCAAGCGTTTCATCGTTAAACCTTCCTTTGCATGAGAAATTAACTTAGGCGCGCCGGGGAATGGTTTCCCCGGCGCCGCTCTCCTGTTGCCAAATACCTTATGTAAAATCTAGAGTTTAAGCAAGGAAAAACTGCCGCGACTTTGCAGAAGGCGCTAAACCGTTGCTTACACTTGGTCGAGCTTTCCGGTCCCCGGATCGATGATGAAGCCGTTCGTTTGGATCTCCGCGGGCATCAAGGGATGATTCCGGATGAGCCTCACGGTGTCGCGGATGGCGTCCTCGGTATTATCGAAGCCGGTAAGCCATTTATCCAGGTCCACGCCGCAATAACGGAGGAGATCCATTTTTTCCCGGCTGATGCGCCGTTCCTCCATCTTGCTGAGCATGCCCGGGGCTTTCAGGCCTCTCATGCCGCAGTCATGGTGGCCGACGACCACGATATTATCCACCTTCAGCTCATGCACGGCGACAAGCAGGCTGAGCATAGCGCCGTCAAAAGGACTCCGGATGATCGCGCCGGCGCTTTTGACGATCTTGGCGTCTCCGTTTTTGAGATTCAGGGCCGCCGGCAAAAGTTCGGTCAGGCGCGTGTCCATGCAGGAGAGGACGGCGATTTTTTTGTCGGGATATTTGCTTGTGGCGTAGGGTTCATAGCCTTTGCCGGCGACGAACTTTTCGTTGAATTTCAGTATTTCATCTATATGCGGCATGTTCCGTCTCCTTTATGATGGTGATGATCCGGGGAGGTCTTGCCCTCCCCGGATGCTGTTATCCTTATTTTTTTTCGGCCGCTCCCGGCAGATCGGCCAGTTGTTTCAGGAACAGGTAGCGTTCGTTATAGGCCTTTTCCAGTCCTGCGCGCAGGCGCTTGGATTCCGCCGGGTTGCTGTTCTCCAGGGAGGCGTAGCGGTTTTCGCCGGAGAGGAAGGCTTGCAGGGTGCCGTCCGGGGCCTTGTTTTCCAGTTGCAGGGGGTTCTTTCCCTGGGCGGCCAGTTCCGGGTTGTAGCGGTAGAGGGGCCAGTAGCCGGAATCCACGGCCAGTTTTTCCTCTTCAATGCTCTTGCCCATGCCCTTGCGCAGTCCCTGGTTGATGCAGGGAGCATAGGCGATGATCAGGGAAGGCCCTTTATAGGCCTCGGCCTCCTTGAAGGCTTTGAGGACCTGGTTTTTGTTGGCGCCCATGGACACCGAGGCCACATAAACATAGCCGTAGGCCATGGCCATGCGTCCCAAATCCTTTTTGCCGGTCTTTTTGCCGGAGGC
>WRHT01000208.1 GCA_009783115.1 Desulfovibrionaceae bacterium
GACCAGGGCGGGCGAATCCAGGATCGCCCGGCTTAATAGCGCAAGCTCCGCCGAAAAACGTTCCAGCTCCGGCAGGCCGGTTTTTCCGCCCACCGCGAACAAGGCGCCCGCATACCTGCGGGCCGCTATATCACCGCTCAATTCAGCACCACCTTGCTTAAACTTTTGTCCATCAGCTTTTCATGGACTGGTCCGTCAAGTTTTTTGCGCAATAAGGATTCGGCGGCGGAAAAAATCTCTTCGGCTATTTCAGCGCGTATATCCTGCATGGCCTTATCCACCTCGTTCTGGGCGGTCAGCTTGGCCTGGGCGATAATCTGGCGGGCGTTCTTCTCCGCCTTGACGATGATTTCAGACTTAAGGGCCTCTCCCTGCGCCTTATAAGCGTTCAGGAGCGCCTGGCGTTCTTTGTCCAAATTGACGATTTTGGCTTCCACCTCTTTCAGGCGCCTGGAGGCCTGGGCCTTGGCCTTTTCCAAATTTGCCAGTTCCGCCGCGATCCCTTCACTACGCCTATTCAAAAAGCCTTTTATCATGTTCCCGGCGGCCAGCCAGATCAAGGCGATGAAAAGGATAAAAGTCAGCATACGGAAACCAAAGTCAACCCGTTGACTACCCGTGCCATGTCCAAAATAAAAAGCCGCGAGGCACAAAATAATCCCCCCCGCGGCTAAAAGTCTGGTTCTGGATTTGTCCATAACTATGGCCTCTATTCCATAATCCTGGATACCGCTTTATCGGCCAGGACACCTATCTTGCCGCGCAATGCGCGCCTGAGCGTCTCCACTTCCTGTTCCACTTCCTTGCGCGAACGCTGTAAAAAAAGGCCGGCTTCGCTCTGGGCGCCTTCCAGAATGGAACGTCCCGTTTCCTGGGCCTGGGCCTTGACTACTTCCCGCTGTCCGGCGGCCTGCGCCCTGGCTGTCTCCAGTTCAGACTCATAACGGTTAAGCCGCAGGGACGCCTCATTCGCAAACTTGCCCGCATCCTTGGTCAACTTATCCGACAGTTCGCGGCGTTGGCGGATAATCCCCCGCACGGGACTGATAATCAACAGGTTGATGACCACCAGACCCACAATAAAATTAACTATCTGAATGACCAGGGTAATATTTAAATCAACACTAACCATAAGAACCCCCGCCCGCGTTCATCATGATCCTGAAATAACCCTGTAAAAATTCGCGCGGAACAACTTTCAGCAAAAATGAAGCCAAAACGGGAATTATTCCGACAAGACCGATGAATCGGCCAACTGCGCTCTGGGCACAGTCTGAAACCTGGTTCCTTCCGGCAGGGGGTCTTTGGTCATTTGCACCGTCCCCTGCAAGGTTGCGCCTTCCTCCATCACCAGGACAGGGGTCACGATGTTGCCGGTAAGAAAAGCGGTTTTGTGCATGGTGGTCTGCTTGCTGACGAAAATATCCCCGTCAATCTTGCCGCTCAAAATAAGCTGAGACACATTGATGCGACCGGAGACGCGGGCATCCTTGCCCAAAATCAAAGTGCCCTCGGAGGAGATTTCACCGGTGAATTCGCCGTCAATACGCACCGAACCGGCAAAGGAAAGCTGGCCGTTATAGGAGGTGTCCGTGCCCAAAAAAGCGTTGAATTTGGATTCGTCTTTGTTATTATTCATAATGAAAACTCCAGTCCGGCTATTGTAATGCAAACCACGCCATAAACCAAACTATTTTTTGCCTGGCGGCAAAAAAACCATCCCGATCGCTTTCAGCGGGCGCTAAACCACTCTGAAAACATAGCGGTGCATGGAGATGTTCAAAAGCAGCCCGACCATGCAAAAATTAACCAGGGTGGCGCTCCCGCCATAGCTGACAAAGGGCAAAGGTATGCCCACCACGGGCATGATGCCCAGCACCATGCCCATATTAATGAACACCTGCCAGAAAAAATAAAAAAATATCCCGGCCCCGAGCATGCCGCCGAATCTGTCTCCGGCCGAACTGACCGTAGCGTATATGCTTAACAAAAATATGCAGAACAAGACGACCAGGGTCACGCTTCCCACAAAGCCCCATTCCTCGCCGAACACGGCCATGGCAAAGTCCGTATGCTTGGCCGGAATAAAGCGCAGTTTACTCTGGGTTCCCTCCAGGTAGCCCCGCCCCCGGATCTGACCCGATCCCACCGCGATCTTGGACTGCTCACTCTGGTATACAGACTTTGGCGAAGCCTTGTCTGGAGAAACAAAGCCGATAAGGCGATCCCGCTGATAATCAAGAAGGTTCGGAAGCACAATTTTGGCCAGCGCCAGGGGACTGAACACCAAAAACACCAAACCGGCCTTGATAATTGAAACCTTGACTCCCCTGAAGAGGATCATGCCTCCCAAAATCAGCATGATAATCATGGCGGTTCCCAGATCCGGCTGTTTCAGCACCAGGATGGCCGGAACAAGGCCGACACAGAGAATTATGCCGAATTCCTTCCAGCCCAGAGGATTTTTACCCCTGGACAGCATTTTGGCCGCAAGCAGCATCACGCTGATCTTCACCGCTTCGCTGGGTTGAAAATTCACCACTCCAAGAGGATACCAACGCTTGATGGCGTTATCCGGATAAAACACGAAAAGCGCGGCCAGCAGCGCCACGGATAGAATCAGAAACAATTCCGCCGAAAAAATCAGGCGGCGATAGTCCAAAAACATGCAGCCCAGCATGCAAAGCACCCCCAACCCCACCCACAGGCATTGGCGATGGAAATAAGGCGCCAGGCTGATGCCTTCGCCCAGCCGGACCGCGCTGGCCGAATACAAGTTAAGGAGTCCAAGGACCGACAGGATGACCGTAAAAAACAGCAACGCCCAGTTGGCCTTCCAGATA
>WRHT01000209.1 GCA_009783115.1 Desulfovibrionaceae bacterium
GATTTTTTAGCCTGTCAGCCATTCATCCAAGGCGTTTTTTAAAATTTTCCGTTTGTTTTCCGGAAGCGAATACGCGGCCGGGTTCGCGGTTGGGGAAGCGGATTTTTCCCGACTCAAAAAATCCCTTATAAAAGGATCTTCGCAGCTTTTCAATGTTTCCAGGGAATCATTGAAGATGATTTTACGTTCGTTCAGGGTCAACACATGGTCGGCTATGCTGTATAGGCTTTGCGTATCATGGCTGACCACCACGATGGTCATGTCCGGATGCTGCGCCTTCATCCTGAGTAAAAGTTCGTCCATTTGTCCGGCATTGGTCGGGTCCAGGCCGGAAGTGGGTTCATCGCAAAGCAGGATGGGTGGCTGGGTAATCATTGCCCTGGCCAGGCCGGCCCGTTTACGCATGCCGCCTGAAAGCTGGTTAGGGTAATAGCTTGCGTAGCCGGCCAAGCCGACCATGTCCAGATTATGCATGACTATTTCATAAATCAGTCTGGAAGACAATTTGGTATGTTCCCGTAGAGGCAAAGCGATATTCTCCGCCAGAGTGAACGAGCCCAGAAGCGCCCCGTCCTGAAAAAGCATACCCATCCTACGCCTGAGCAACCTGAAGGAGGATGCCGACAAGCCGAAAATATCATGGCTGCCCAGAAAAATTTTTCCGGCCATTGGTTCGCGCAAACCCACCATGTGGCGAAGCAGGGTAGATTTGCCGCAACCGGAACTGCCCATGATGACTGAAATTTTGCCGCCAGGAAGGATACCGCTGATATTTTCCAGAACAACATCCCCCTCATAACCCAGGGGCAGGTTTTCAAAGCGGATGTCCCAGGCTTTCGTTTCCGTGAAGTTAATCATAAGGGCGCAGCTCTATTTCATCAGGGAAGTAATCACATAGTCAAACATCAATATCAGAATGCAGGAAGAAACAACCGCCGAAGTGGTGGCATTGTTAACCGCCGCCGGGCCGGCGCCATCTTCGCGCAGATGGGCAAAAAAGCCCTTATAGCAACTGACCGTGCCGACAATAAGCGCGAAAGCTATGGATTTGATCAGGCTCATCAGGACATCATCCATGCCGACATGGGATTGCACCCGGAAGAAATAAATGCCGCTGTTGCTGTCCATAATGACTGTTCCGGCAATAAAGCCGCCCAGGATGCCCACGATATCGAAAATAGCCGTCATCAGGGGAAAGATGATCAGGCAGGCGGCCAGACGTGGCGCAATGAGAAAACTCATGGGGTCTATATCCATGACTTCCAGGGCGTCCAGTTGTTCTGAAATGCGCATTACCCCTATTTCCGCGGCCATGGCTGACCCGGCCCGCCCGGTAATCATGATGGCGCTTAGTACCGGGCCTAGCTCCCGCACCAGGGAAAGGCTGACCAGGGTTCCCAGAACCCCATCCGATCCAAGGGATCTCAGGACAAAATAGCTTTGCAGCCCAAGCACCATACCGGTAAAGGTGCTGATGATCAGGATAAGGAACAGGGAATCAGCGCCAATTAGACGAATTTGAATAAAAATTTTGCGCAGTTGTTTGCGGAAAAATATTTTACGCAGAGCAATAAGCAAAAAAATGCTCATGGCCCCCATTTCCCGTAAGACGCCGAGACTCACGCTGCCCAAGGTTATTAATGGCGTCGCTATTGCCTTAAGGTAGGCCATGTTGCTCCGGTTTAACGCGTAAGCTGTTTTTGGGAACGCTGTAGAATTCCGTCCAGGTTAAAATCCCGTTTCAGAGCCTGCCGCAGGTCAGGCAAATGTTCTTCCTGGCCTTGAAAAGAAATCAATACCCTGAATCTTGGCACATTCTGGATGCTGACCGTTTCCACAGAGCTTTCGTAATTACGGGCCAGCATGGCGGCCATGTCTTCCGCCTGCTGTTTTTTGCTGTATGAGGCTACCTGAAATTGGTATTGAAACAGGGGAGCTGAATCACGCGGCCTTTCCAATCTCGCCGGGGGAGGAGCGTGTTCTTGTGCGGCAAAGTTCGCAAGCGAAGGCTGGCGATCTTCCAGGGTTTCCAGATTGGCGTTTTGCCGGAGGCGTTCCTGAAAAATCAACTCTTCAGGAGGGATGGGTTCTCTCTCCTCCACGGCTGGAAGGGGAGTATCCAACAGCGCAACCGGAGGCGGGAGCAGCCGGTTTAGTTTGTCATCGCCTTCTCCCACCAATACTCCCACCCAGAAGCAAAGGGCAAACCCGGCCAGGTTGAACGCCAAAAGAGCCAGCAATAAAGGCAGACGTACCTGAAAGGCGATATACCTGGCTTGACGTGTAGAATTTTTGTCAGTTTCGTTCATCATGCGCGTCCGTTTACATGCTTTCAGGCGCGCTTACGCCCAGAAGGTTCAGTCCGTTTTGGAGCACCTGTCCGATACTTTTCAGCAAACAAAGACGAGCTTTTGCCGTCTGCTCATTTTCCGCGTTCAATACCTGTACGGAGGCATAATAGGCATGCAGTTCACGGGAAAGCTCCATCAGGTAATAGCTGACATGGTGCGGGGCCATATTTGCCGCCGCTGAAGCCACCATTCCCGTAAAGGCGTCCGCCCGGCGCAATAGTTCCAATTCACTTGGTTTTACCAGATAGCGAATAAATTCGCCATAGCCGGACATCGGCGTTTGGATATTTTTTTCGCCGGCCCGGCGCAACAGGGCGCAAATCCTGGCATGAGCATACTGCACGTAGTAAACCGGATTTTCCAAGGTACGCTGTTTGACCAGAGCCAGGTCGAAATCCAACGGGCTGTCGCTTTTTCTGTAAAGGAACATGAAACGGGCGGCGTCCGTGCCTACTTCCTCTATAACATCCGCCAGGG
>WRHT01000210.1 GCA_009783115.1 Desulfovibrionaceae bacterium
ACCCGCGAGGCCGGTTCTCCCCCGGCCAGGATTACCGTAAGGCCGGGGGCGCGCCCCAAGGTTGGCCTGAGCGTCTCAACCTCCGTCCGGATTTCTTCCCGGATCCGCAGGGCCACGGCCTTGCCGTCCAAAAGCATAAGCTCTCCTTTGCCGCTTATAGCGGCAGTTCCACGGTGACCAGGGTTCCGCCGTTTTCCAGGCGGGAGGCGCGCACGGAGCCGAGGTGGGCGATGATGATGGAGCGCACGATGGTCAGTCCCAGGCCGGTGCCGCCTTTTTTACGTGAAAAGTAGGGTTCGAACAGCCGCCCGCGTTCTTCCTCGCTAAGCATGTCCGGCCCATTATCCCCCACCTCCACCCGTAGACGCTGCAGATCCTGGTCTACCCTCGCCCGGAGGAATACAGCGGGGCGTTCGGTATTGTCCAGGGCCTCGGCGGCGTTGGTCAGGATATTCATAAAGGCCCGGTGCAGGGCTGCCTCATCCATGTTCAGCTCAGGCAGGTTTTCGGGGAGACTCATGGACCAGTCAATGACGGGCAGGGTTTGCCGGAAGATGTCGAAGACTTCAGCAAGAAGCTGTCCGGGGCATCCGCGTTTGAGGTTGATGGCCGGCATTTTGGCAAAGGCGGAAAATTCCTGGACCATGATTTGGAGTTGATCCACTTGCTGAATGATGAGCTGGGTGCTCTGGACAAAGACCGGGTCATGCACCGCGGAGGCGAATTTTTTTTCCAGGCGTTGGGCGGAGAGTTTTATGGGGGTGAGGGGGTTTTTGATTTCGTGGGCGATGCGCCGGGCCACTTCCTGCCAGGCGGCCATGCGCTGAATTTTTTCCAGTTCGGTTACGTCTTCAAAGACCACCACCGCCCCGGAAAAACGCTTTTCAAAATCAGTCATGGCGGCCACGGTGGCCAACAGGCTGTATTCATGCCCATCCCGGCTGTATTTGAACTGCCGCTGGAGCGGCCCCGTGTGGTTGCCGGCCAGGACTTGGGCCAGATCATGCACCTGGGTCAGTTCTTTTTTATTGAGGAGACGCCGGATAGGCAGCCCAACTAGTTCCTGGGCCTTTTGTCCCAAAATTTGGCAGGCCGCCCGGTTGATGGTGCTTATCTTCCAGTCCGCGTTGAAAGAAATGACCCCGGCGGCCAGGTTGTCCAGCACGGTTTCCACATATTGGCGCTGCTGATCCAGGGAAAGGTTTCTTTGCAGCAAGGCCGCGTTGGTGGCGGTCAGTTCCTGGCGTTTTTCCATGATCTCCGAGGCCATGCTGTTGAAAGAATTTACCAGGAGGCTGATTTCATCGTCGGAATGGTCTTCAACGCGCACGTTTTCCTCGCCTCGGGCCAGCCTGCCCGTGGCGTCCACCAGCACCAGGATGGGGTCGGTAAGTCCCTTGACCATTTTTAGGGCGAACCAGATGATCGAGAGCATGATCAACGAGGTGATGATGCTTAAAGTCAGGTAGAGCATGCTTTTGATGGGTCTCTGTAGATTGCGCAGTTGCCTGTATTCGTCGAAACCGCCGGCGACCAGTTCCTGTCTGTCCTGGAAACCGTTGCCCAAATCCTCGCTCAAAACCAGGTAGCCGCCGCGTCCGCGATCAATCGGCATAATTCCATAAAGGAAATCTCCGTGGAGCCTGTCCCCCAGGTAGTCCTGGTAATGCTGTCCGGCCAGCTCCTCCCAGCGGATCTTTTCCTTGAGATCCTTCCAGGAAGCGCTCAAGGCCGGACTTGGCTGCCAGTTGCGTTCGAATTTTTCGCTGTCCAGAAAGCCGGCAAGGTTCAGGCTGTACTCATCGCTCTTGGCGTTCAGAAAGGCGTCCATTTGTGGACCACCCCAGATGTAGCCGCTGTAGGAGAGTTCTTTAAGGATATTTTCCGCCTGTCGGCGCAGACGTTCAGAATTTTTTTGCAGAAAACCGCCGGTTAAATCCGTGGCCGCTTCCATGGAGCTTTCCACTTGGTTTTTGAACCAGAAATCTACTGATAGCTTCACGAATTGGGCGGTAACCAGGAACATGATCAGGCAGGGGATCAGGGTCATTCCGGCAATGACCAGGATCAGGCGGGTGCGCAGGCGGGAGCCGATAATCCGTTGTTTACGCTCCAGGATGATTTTTATGGCGTTGCGCAGCACCACGATCAGGATGCCGACGAGCAGGAGGACGTTCAGGTTGAACAGGGCGAAAAAGACTATGGAACCGGAACCGAAGTGGCGTAGCTGGATGAAGATGAGCGCGAGCATCAGCCCGAAGGCGGCGGCGGCGATGCCAAGTTCGCGGCGGCGGCGGCGGGCGGCCAGCGATTCTTCTTCCTTGGTCAGGATCATGGAAGAGGCGGGCGCTCCGGCAAGCGGCGCCGTTGGGTCTCCGCGGCGGCGTTTATGGCTGCTGGTTGACAGGGACATTGGGAGCCTTGTAATATTAAAAATTCATACCGTCATTCCAGACGGTAAGCATGTAACTGTGGGCGCCGTCCATTCTTTTCGCATACTTGAGAGGATTTTGGCAAGATGTTGAATAAACCCCGTATGCTCACCCCCGGCCCCACTCCCCTGCCGGAAAGCGTCCGGCTGGCGATGGCCGTGGACATGATCCACCACCGCAAACCAGCCTTCAAACAAATCATGGCCGAGGTTCAGGTCAAGCTCCGCCGTCTTTTCGGCACCGAGCAGCCGGTGCTGCCGCTGTCCTCTTCCGGCACCGGGGGCATGACCGCGGCCCTGTGCAATCTTTTTCAGCCAGGTGAAAAGGTGCTGATCTTGGAAGGGGGCAATTTCGGACGGCGTTGGGCGGAAATCGCCCATGC
>WRHT01000211.1 GCA_009783115.1 Desulfovibrionaceae bacterium
CAAGCGCCGTATAATTTCCAGGCCGACATGCCGTAGGCCGCCACTTCCACAGCCAGAAAAAGAATGATCGCCAGTACAAGCATGGTGTACAATCCGGTGGCTAGCCCTTCCCCCGACTGGTCGCAAAACAAGCGTCTCATGACTTTTTCGTCAAGAGCTGAAGACCCGATCGAGATGCGAAAAAATATTGTTGGCATATTCGATCAGCCTTCCGTCCACGATGCTCTTGATCAGGACCAGGACCAGAGCCATAACCGCCATCCAGCCAAGGGAGGATACCAGATCCCCCTTTTCTTCCCGGAAAAACCGGGCCGCCTTCTCCCGTAGCCTAAATGCAACCAAACTATACTTTACCCCCATAGCTTCATACAACTTACCCATAAACATCCTCCTTTGGCGCCGGATGGATAAAACCCGGCTCTACCGGCAGTCTTTTGGCGGCAATGCCGTCAGGTTAAAAAAACACATGCAGATTTACCTATATGTAAACGCGGGCATACGCAAGGCATACTCCCGACAGACATATTCCCGCCGTGTTTTGGCTGTCATGCCAATCGCGCCTGAAATGCCCCGGGCTCAGGCTGAAGCGGCCCTGCCCACAAGCGCCGCGAACAGTCCGGCCTGCCCCAAAACCAGGCCAACAACCTCCCATTTGTTGGGAACAAGCCCGTAAACAGCCCATAAGATCA
Source organism: Desulfovibrionaceae bacterium (assembly GCA_009783115.1). Next base: position 690 of record WRHT01000211.1, read on the forward strand.
GAAAGGAGACCCAGGACGAGCTGAGCCAGATAATCCCGTTTTCAAAATAACTGATGCTGAAAAAGCTTTTGCCCACATGCATATGGATGCCGCTGAGCACAAAAATACTGACGGCCGCCGCCAGAATCAGCGGTTTGTCCCGGAAAATCAGATTCAGAAACTGGCCAATCCCGTTGGCGCCGGTCCATTGCAGACCGGAAAGCCAGGTTGAAAAGGCCATAAAGGCGCAGGTAATAAGGTAGAAGGCGAGGAGCTTCATAATGTATCTCCTGTTGGCCTCGCTGAAGTTCAAACCCAGTCTGGACACGTTTCAATCCCCGTCTGGCTGAAAAAAACCGTTATAACAGCGGCCACAGACGCCAGGCCGAGTGCCAGAAAAAAAACAGCCCGACAAACACGGCGGCAAAACGTCCGGTATTCATGGCGTAAGGCCCGAAAAATCTGAAGACTTTGGCCACTCCGGCCGGCAGCATATACAGCGCGCTGGCAATAAAGAACGCAAGAAAAAACAGCGCGCCGGACAGCACTCCCTGGTCGATGGACATGCATACCGACATGGCCAGAAGCAGCGGCGGGCACATATTGAAACTGGTAAGAAAACCCAGAACCAACGGCAAGTTGGCCTTGCCGACAAAACGCGACAGCACGGCGCAGGTGCGCAGATGCGCTATGGGCAGGCCGAGACCATAGGCAATCATCAACAGGGACATGACCAGACTGGCGATCAGGGCCAGCATATAGCCGCGTATGCCAAGGCTCCCTCCCAAAAAACCGGCGAGCAGGCCCAGGGCAAGGTAGGCCGCCGCTCTTCCGCTTAAAAAACGCGCCATGATGCCCCAGGAATACCAGGAGGAGACTTTGCCGCGTATGGGTTCAAGCCCCCCCCTTCCCTCCACTCCGCCGATGACAACGGGCAGCAGCACCGGAAAGCACGAAGCCATACAGGCCGGCCCCGTGGCCAGACCCAGCATGAACCCTTTGAGCAGCACCTCCGTCACAGCGCGCTCCCTCCGCCTGCACCCGGAATGGTTCCGCCCTTCAGACGGTTCATGGCCGCGGGGTCAATGCGGTTGATAGTCCACGGAGGGTCGAAGGTTATGGTTATTTTCAGTTCGGAAACGTCCTTGCTGAGAAAAATGCTTTTCCGGATATCCTCCAGAAGCTGTGAAGACCACGGACAGGAAGGGGTGGTCAGGGTCATGAGCAGATGAACCTTGCTGCCCTCGATGGTGGTCTTGTAGATCAGACCCAGTTCAGGCACCGTAAGGTCAACTTCCGGGTCGCGCACCCTGTTCAGAAGATCGCGGATGCTTCCCTCGCTGATCGCTTCCGCGATTTGAGGATTGTAGCCGCTGTTTTTCCAGACCTGCACGGCGGGTATTTCAGGGGTGGATTTATAGAGCGAAACCGCGATGAGGGCAAGGATGCCCAAACAGGCCATAAAGATTATGGCCTTGTTCTGCAAAGGGTTTGCGTTCTTTCTGGACACGACGCCTCCCGCTGGAAAAGCACAAGCCCTGTCAACATTTTTATAGTAAATTCTGAAAAAAATCCAGTGTATTTGTCTTTAGAGAATTTCACCTTATCTAATGATAAAAACTCTTCAATAGCTCCATTGACCCTGTTAGGGAGACATAGCAAAAACACATTGACGCTCACGTACGATGGTGCGGCTGAAACTCCAGAAACGCCGCATTATTAGCGTTCCCGGCTTGCGCATCCCCGGCGCTCTATGGCCGTGCGCGGCACAATGCAAGATATTCTTCCAAGGTCATCCGGCTGTTTCGAATAAAACGCCCGATCAGATCGAAATAGTCCGTTTTCATGCTCACAAGCCGGGTAAATTCAGCTTTCAGCTCCGGTGGAAAAAAGCGTAGACTTTTGTCATCGCCTATTTCCACCAAACCGTTTTCCATATCCGGCCCGCCAGCATGCGGGCCGGCCTGGGCAGAGTGTGTGCCGGCATAGCTTCGTATTTCCCGCACATATTCCCGCGCATGAAGGGGCGACAGCGTTTCCAGATCACACGCGAACACCGTGGTAAAATCTTTGCTGTCCCGTATAATTCCGAACGATGCGAGTTTCTCCATATTTCCCTTTATTCTCTGGGTCTTGTGCAAATTT
>WRHT01000212.1 GCA_009783115.1 Desulfovibrionaceae bacterium
GCGCGCCGCCTCCTTCATGTGGAAGAAGGAGCCGTTCATGTCCTTTTCCTTCTATCTCGGCTTGATCCTGCCTTTGCTGGCCCCCCTGGTGGTGATACGCGCCCTGGTCGTGGTGCCCCTGATTTACGGGGTTTTCCCCTATCAGTACCTGGGGGGAATTCTGATGATGAGCATGCTCATGAGCGCCTCGTATCTGCTTTTCAAACGCAGCAACCTGTGGCCCTACGGGATCTGGTTCTGCGTTTTCTACCTCCTGGTGCTTTTGTGGCAGTTGCCGGTGGCCGTGGCCACCTTCTGGAAGTCGGAATGGGGCACCAGGAACACTTCAGCCGATGTGGCCGCGCGGGAAAAACGGAAATATATACAGGGGCAGCTTGAAATTCCTCAGCTTCGGCAAAAGCATGACCGGAGTTCCAGGGATGTGCTGTAGTCGGCCATGAGTGTGGGCAAAGACAAGAAAAAGATTCTCAGGGCCTGGCTGCAGATAGTTTTACTGCTGGCGGCCATCCCTTTTGTGATTTGGCAATTCATGGAAAGGGGCGATCCGCCGGTTTTTGACCGCGACAACTGGACTCAGCGCGATGGCTTCGCGGCCATATCCTACGGCGCGCTCACCAGGACGGAACGGCCCGACCAGAACTCGCGCGATCAGTTCACCCGGCACCTGAAGGCCCTGAAGGCGGCGGGATACAATTGGATAACTACTGAAGATATTGTCAATTTTTATGAAAACAAACACCCCCTGCCTGAAAAAGCCCTCTATCTGATGCTGGAAGGGGGGCGCAAGGACAATGTGATTTTCGGGCAGAACATCATCGGCCCGACCAGCGCCCATGCCACGCTTTTCACCTATACCGAAACGCTTGGTAGTTGGGATAATTTTTTCGTGACCCGTTCCAATGTGGCCGCCTTATCCAAAAGCAAATTCTGGGATGTGGGCAGCCAGGGCTACAGACTTTTGAACATCAACGAGAACATACCCGGGATGGAGCCCGGCTATTTTCTCTCCGACTTTTTGCGCGACCAGACCGGAAAAAGAATGGAAACGGACAGCCAGGCTTTTGAACGCCTGGCCGATTACTACCAAAAGTCGCACCAGCCGTTGGAATCATCAATGGCTTCGCCGCCCCTGGCCTACATTCTCATGCCGGCCAACTCCTTTGAGGTGTATATGCCGCCGGAACTGGAGGCGGCCAACAGAAGCCTGATGGAGCGGTATTTCAAAACGGCTTTCACCAGGGAAGGATCCTCCTACAACTCCTCGGTTGATCATGTTTTATACCTCAGCCGGATGCAGGTGCAGCCCCATTGGGACGAGCAAACCCTCTTGAAGGCTCTGGAAAACTGGAGTTCCAGCCGCAACAGGTTTGAAATTTCCTCGGCGGACGATGCCGGGGAATGGAACACCTTCCGCACCAAGGTGGAGGTTGACGGCGAGGATATCATCCTGTTTCCCGAAGAGGGCTTTATAGACCCGGCCCATCTGCGCGGCAGTTCCCTGTGGGACAATGTGAACCTGTCCGTCACTTTTAAGGAAAGAGACGACCAGGGCGAGCGCTACATTTACCTGCGCTACGCCTCCAGGGAGTCGTATCTGCGCCTGGCGCTGAGAGCCAACAGGCTGGAGGTGCATGAGCGCCTGCCCGGCGTGGGTCTGCTCTCCATTTATGACGCCATTATTCCGGTGAGCGCCCCTTGGGAATTCGACATACAACTCAAGGGCAACCGGTTGAGGATAAATCTCAACGGCGGCCCGTCCGCCACCGGCCAGGCGGAGGAAAATCCCACCTTGACCCTGGCCCTTTTATCAATATCGGAAAAGGTGCGGCGGGGTTCCGTGGCTTTTGGGGCTCCGCCCTCGGGCTATCATCAGGCCGTCTTCTCCAGGATCAAGGCGGAATTTATCCCCGCCGCCTGGCAGAATGAGGACCCGGGCGACCTGTCGGAGGGCCGCCCCGGCGAGGCGGTCACGGCGTGCGTACTGCCGCCGCCGCAAGACGGGGCCGTCCCGGACGGCCTGGTGCGGCGGCTTCTGCAAACCGGGGCCGAGGGCAATATGGCCGTGGCCGCCCTGCCGGAGGGCAGGATCGATTTTGACCCGGAGGAGTTGGTGATCCCTCCCTTTGACCGTGAGCAGAGCTTAAACCTATGGGGCGGGGTGGCCATACAGCCCCGGGCCGATGCCGATTGGTCAGAAGTGCAGCGTGCTGTGAAGAACATTATTGACCATCATTATTGCGCCGCGGTTCGCCTTTCCCGCGAGGCCGCCCTGGCCCTGGCCGCCTCCGGGCTTTCCCTGGCCGCCGATTACCTTATGCTGGATTTCGCCCGTCAAGATATATCCCAAAAAGATTGGACCGCCTTGGCTCACAGGCATAACCGCAACAACTTCCTCTATGCCTCGCCCGGCGCCAAGGGCGGCGGCTTTCGCCTGTATGCCCCCGGGAGTGGATAATGCGCCTGTTTCTTACCGCTTTTATCCTGGCCGTCATAGCCCTTCTTGCTGTAGCCCCGCGTTCCCCCGCGGCTCCAGGCGAAACCAGGGGCCAGGCCCGGGCCCGGGGGGCGCACGATGAGATGTCGGCGGCCCTCTATTACAATCGCGCCCAGAACACCATAAAAAAAGGAGCCTACGGCGAGGCCTTGGAAGCGGTCATCGAGGGAACCAGGATAGATCCGTCCTATCCGCCCTTTTTGTGGCAAAAGGCCCTGGTGCTCACGCGGCTCAAGCAACACGAAGAGGCCAGACAAGCCTTGGAACTGGCCATGCTCACCATGC
>WRHT01000213.1 GCA_009783115.1 Desulfovibrionaceae bacterium
CCTCGGCAGCGTGGTTGTTGAACGGCTGACCGGGCATTTCAGCCGGATCATGGATGTGGGCTTTACCGCCCTCATGGAAAGCGCCCTGGACCGGGTGGCCGACGGCGAACAAAACTGGGCGCGGCTGTTGGCCGATTTTTCCGCTGAATTCAACCCCGAACTGGCCCAAGCCTCCAAGACCATGAATTCGGTCAAGACCGGACTCCTCGCCGGACTCCCTTGCCCGGAATGCGGCAAAGACCTGCTGATCAAGTTCGGCAAGGCCGGGCCGTTCCTGGCCTGCAGCGGCTACCCGGACTGCCGCTGCACCAGCAATTTCACCCGCGACGGCCAGGGGCAGGTCAAGATCGAGGAAGGCCGGAAAGAGGAAAAACCCCAGATCATGGGGGTCTGCCCGGAATGCGGCAAGGAGCTGATCCTCAAAAAGGCCCGCACCGGCAGCCGCTTCATCTCCTGTTCCGGCTACCCGTCCTGCAAACACGCCGAGTCTTTTTCCACCGGCGTGCCCTGCCCGAAATGCCCGGATGGGCTGATGGCTGAAAAGAGCAGCCGCCGGGGGAAGATCTTTTATTCCTGCTCCCGTTACCCGGCCTGCGACTATGCCACCTGGGACTACCCCGTGCCCGGCCCCTGCCCGGCCTGCGCCTTCCCCATCCTGACCCGCAAAATGAGCAAAACCGGCCCCCTGCTGGCTTGTCCCAACAAGCCATGCAAATATAAGCAAGCGCTGGAAGAGTGATGGAGTTTGGGGACCAGCCCCTGAATTTATCAGTCCGCGTTATAGACGCCGCTTTTGCCGCCGCTTTTATGCAGGAGGCGGCAATTGGTGATGCGGATGTCTTTTTGCGCGGCCTTGCACATGTCATAGATGGTCAGGGCGGCGACCTGGACGGCGCAGAGAGCCTCCATCTCCGCCCCGGTTCTGGCGGCAAGGCTCACTTCGCTGCGGATGTGGATACTGCTCCCGGCTTCCTCCAGTTCAAAGGAAATGTCCGCGAAGTCCAGGTTCAGGCTATGACAGAAGGGGATGAGGGAAGAGGTCTGTTTGGCGGCCATGATCCCGGCGGCCTTGGCCACGGCCAGGGCGTCGCCTTTGGGCAGGGCCTTGCGCCGCAGGAGATCGAAGACATGGGGGTTCAAGATGACCGTGGCGCCGGCCGCGGCCCGGCGGAGGGTGATCTCCTTTTCACCCACATCCACCATGGTGGCTGAGCCATCCTCCCGGATATGGGTAAAATGCGGCATTATTCAAACCCCATGGCCTGACCGGCCTTTTTGAGAACTTTTTTGGCCTTGTTCAAGGGCTTGTCTTCTTCCAACCGGGCGAATTCGCGCAGGAGTTCCTCCTGGGCCGAGGAGATATGGGTGGGGGTGAGCACGATCAGCTCCACGATCAGGCTCCCCCGGCGGTTTTGTCCGGGATAGGGAAGCCCGGCGCCGTTTACCCGGAAAAGCTGCCCGCTCTGAGCGCCCTTGGGAATTACCAGATCAATGGGATCGCCCAAGGTGGGGACCTGGATGCTCTCGCCCAGGGCGGCCTGAACCATGCTGATCTCGCGCCGCCAGATCAAATCCTGCCCCTGGCGCTCAAATTCCTTGTCGCCGGCCACCCGCAGGATGACGAAAAGGTCTCCGGGAGGGCCGCCGTGAACCCCGGGGCCGCCTTCGCCCCGCAGACGCAGGCGGTTGCCGGTATCCACCCCGGCCGGGATGTTCACGGCCAGTTCGCGGATCTGCTCCACCAGACCAGCGCCCCGGCAACGCGGGCAGGGGTTGGGAATAATCCGGCCCGTGCCCCGGCAGCGCGGGCAGGGCATGGCTATTTGCAAGAGCCCTCGGGAACTGCGCACCCGGCCCTGGCCGTTGCACTGGGGGCAGCGCGCCGAAGATGTGCCGGGAGCCGCGCCGCTGCCTTCGCATTCCGGGCAGGGGATCTGCCTGGGCACGGAAATCTTGACCTCTCCCCCCTTGGCCGCGGCCCGGAAGCTGAGTTCCAGGTTATAGCTCAGATTGCCGCCCGCCCGAGGACGGTTGGAGCGGCCCGCGCCCATGCCCGCAAACCCGAAAATGTCGCCGAAGATATCGCCGAAGTGGGAGAAGATGTCCGCCGTGGAGCTGAAGCCCTGTCCGCCGTTGACCCCGGCATGGCCGAAACGGTCATAGCGGGCCCTTTTCTCGGGATCCTGCAGGACGTCATAGGCCTCGGAGGCCTCTTTAAACAGGGATTCGGCCTTAGGATCATCCGGATGGTGATCCGGGTGATATTTCAAAGCCAGCTTACGGTAGGCCCGCTTGATGGTTTCCTGGTCCGCCCCGCGGTCCACTCCCAGGATTTCGTAATAATCACGCTGCGTCATATCACCGCGCCCGGCGCCGCTCAGTCGTCATCGTCCGGGATCACGGCCTCGGGATTCTCCATGGGTATATAATAAGTCAAATCCTCGGGCAGGATCTTGCCGGCGGCGATTTCCCGCAAGGCGGTGACCACTTCCTTGTTCTTGGACTCCACCAGCGGCATATAGCCCTGACGATACTGCTGAATACGCTTGATCGCCATTTGCACCAACAGAAAACGGTTGTCCACCCGCTCCTGGCAATCTTCTATGGTAATCCTGGCCATGCCCCAACTCCGGGTTGCACCGCCCGCTGGCGGTATTTACTTGAATTGATAAATATAATTCTGAAACGAGAAAATGTCAAGGCCGCTACGCCCGCTTGCCACGTTCAGGAGGACTCCAGCAG
>WRHT01000214.1 GCA_009783115.1 Desulfovibrionaceae bacterium
TCCTGCATGATGGTGATCGGCTTTTTCAGCTCCGCTTCCACTTTCCTGATATTGCCGACGATCGTCTCAAACTTGCTGGCATTGCCGTGGGAAAAATTCAGCCTGAAGACGCTAACCCCGGAATTGATTAAATCACGCATTTTTTCAGGCGTATCAGAAGAGGGACCCAGAGTGGCGATAATCTTGGTTTTCATGCGTTCAGCTCCTCTTTTAGGTTACTGCTTTTCAGGTTTGCGCTGCCTTGCCTTTTTCCCAGGCGGCCAGCACCGCCCGCACGATATGTCCGCGCACCGCCGCGAGATCCATGGACTGCATGGCCTCGATGGTGGTTCCTCCAGGAGAGCAGACTTTCTCCCGCAGGATGGGTAAGGAATCCGCGCCGCTTTCGGCCAGATCCACGGAACCGCGGGCAAGGGCCAAAACCAGGCGTTCCGTCTCCTGCCTGGCGAATCCCAGGTGCGCCCCGGCCTCCACCAGGGCGTCCAAAAAATAATAAATATAGGCCGGACCGCACCCGTACAAGGCGGAAAAGGCGGCCAGGGAACTCTCCGGCAGTTCGATAATTTCGCCCAGGGAAGAGAACAAGTCCCGCGCCAGGCGGCGCTGTTCATCCTGGAGCAGGGGATCGTCCAGGCAGACCCCGAAAAGTCCCTGGCAGACCATGGCCGGGGTATTGGGCATGACCAGGATAACCGGGCAGCGCCCGCCGGAATGCCTCTTAACGCTTTCGGAACCAAGGCCAGCAGCTATGGAGACGAGCAGTTTGTCCGGCGTAAGCAGGGGAGCCAGATCCTGAAGGACTTTCGGCAGATCCTTGGGTTTCAGGGCCAAAATCAACCAATCCGCCTCCCGGGCCAGATCCGCGGCCGTGGGCACGGTTTTGACCCCGGACAAAGCGCAGCGCTCCGGACAAAGATCATGGGCGAGCAGATCCACCCGGCCGCGCAGGGACTGCAGATCGGCCCACGCCCGCAGAATAGCCCCGCCCATATTGCCGCAACCCAGCATCCCCACGCTGATCATCGTGCCTTCCTTATTTGAAAGAGTTATTACTTGCCGCCCGAAGCGGCGTCAAGTATTCCAGGCGCGACAGGGAAACATCGGCGCCGCGCAGGTGCTGCCACTCCTCCAACGCCTCCAGGGTGGCCGGGAAAGGATGCCCTATGGCGATGGCCTGCCCCCTGACGGCGGCAATGCGCTCCGCCTGGCGCAGCTGCTCCAGAATTTTTTCCTTCCTGGGGTCCACATCCAGAAAAATATCCCTTTTCCAGGCCGGAACTCCCAACTCCAAGGCCGATCCGGCCAGACGGCTCTTTTGGTGGGTGAGGCTGTCCAGCACAAAAAGGCCGCGCTTTTTGGCGACTTCGGCCACCAGGCGCATCCGCCCGGCATCCTGGGTTAGGAGCGAACCCATGTGATTGTTCAGGCCCACCGCGTGCGGCAGACGGTCCAGCCCTTCCTCCAGGCTCCGGGTCAACTCCTCCCCGTCCATGCCCAGCATGAGCGCCCCCAGCCCCGGGCTTATTTGGGGATAACCCTCAGGTTCCATAGGCTGGTGCGCCAGAAGCTCCACTCCATGCTCCCAGGCCAGGGCGTCCACTTCCAGGGCGTGGGAGCCGTGCGGCCAGACCGCAAAACTGACCCGGAAATTCAGGGCCAGCAGGCGGGAGATCACCGGCAGGGATTCGCCCAAGTCATCCATGACAATGACAAGACGCGGACTAGGACGCGGATCCAAGGCCGGACGCAAATCCGAACTGAACAGGAGATAGTGGGTAACCACCCCGTCCAGGACGATGCTCCAGGCCCCGGCCGCCGGCCATTCCCGCGTCCCGCCGTCCATCCCTGGTCCATCATCCCGCAGGAGCACGGCCCGATCCGCCCAAGCCACCAACGAATCCCGCAGGGTCTGGGCAAAGACGGGAAAATCGCGCACCCCGGCAATGAAAACTTGCTTGACCTGGTACAGCCGCCCGCCGTGATCCTTCAGCCCGGAAGAGAGCACCCGGAGGCCGGAGGTGGACACGCCGAGACGGTGCATGGTCTGCGCCAGGGCATAATCCACCTGGTTGATGTAATCGGCGAAACCCGGGTCCGGCATCTCCTCGTAGAGCAAGACGCTTTTATCCGCCTGCCCCATGCCGGAAGGACCGTCCACGCCCTCCCTGTCTTCGCCGAGGGCGCGGCAGGCCGCAAGGGACGCGAACAAAAGGCCGCAACCCAAAAGCAGGGGAAAAAAAGCGCCGGAAGGCCGGGAACGGAGCATCTTACGACAATCCCCCCGCGCCGTCTTACCGCTGCTGCCAGCTCAATTCATGAATTTTGGGCAGGCTTTTGACCACTTGCAGGGCCATGCGCAACTGGTTGTCGCGCTCCAGCATGTTTACGGCTTCCTTATCCGGCTTGAAGGCGTTCCCGCTGTCCTTATTCCCGGACTTGCCGGCATTTTCCAAGTGCCGGGAAAGATCCTGCTCCCGCAACTGGAAACGCTGGCCGGACTCGGTATTTTCCCTGGGGCTTTCAAAGGGGACGATCAGGTCCGGTTCTATGCCGGCGGCCTGGATAGAACGCCCGCTGGGGGTATAGTACATGGCCGTGGTGAGCTTGATGGCCGCATCGCCCAAGGGACGGATCTCCTGCACAGTACCCTTGCCGAAGGTGCGTTCGCCGATGAGCACGGCCCGTTTGCGATCCTGCAAAGCGCCGGCCACGATTTCAGCGGCC
>WRHT01000215.1 GCA_009783115.1 Desulfovibrionaceae bacterium
CCGGGCGGGTTTGCAGAACATGCCGGAAGCCGGAATTTTGGGCGTGCAGCACCAGTCCGAGGTTCAGATCCGGGGTCAGTTTGTTCCGGCTCAGGCTTTCCAGGAGCAGCAGGGCGGCGGTGATCGACTGGTAGTTGTCCATGACCCCGCGCCCGTAAATGGTGTTACCCTCCACCCGGAGTTTCCAGGGCGACCCCATCCACAGTTCCGGGGGGCCGGGGTGGGCGACGTGCATGTGGCAGACGATCCACAGGGTGCGGCCTTTTTCCAGGCCGTGCCTTCCCGGGTAAATAGCCAGGATGTTGGGGCGCACGTCGCGGGCCGAGCCGCTTTCCAGGCTTTGCACCCGGTCCACCGAATCCAGGCGTTCCACCAGGGGAACGCCCTTTTCAGCCAAGTAGGCGGTCAGCCAGTTGGCCTTGTCCTCTTCCCCCCGGCCTCCGGCCTCCGGACCGATGGCCGGACGGCTGAGCAGCTCGCGCTGGATTGAAAGGATTTCCATGCGTTTTCCGGCCAGGTCCCGCAGCACGGTTTGCAAAGCCGCCATGCCCGGCCGTTCCGGCATGGAGCGGGGCAGGGACAGGGGCGCGGCCGTGCCGGAAACCGGCAGGGCCAGCAGGCAGGCCGTGAGCAGCAGGGCGGGGATCTTTCGCATATCTTCGCTTATAAACCAGGCGCGGGAAAAAGTAAAATATTCCGGGGATAGCTCCATAAAAAGTCTAGACTTGTTGGCCCATGCGTTGGAACTTGCACATAACATGGTGATATTTATCATTAAATTTTCATACTTATAAAAATAAAATCCCTGGCGTTTTATTTTTCTTTACCAACAACGGGCGAACTGCGTAATCATGGCAAGAGTGAATTTATTTTTGCAATCCAAGGAGTCTGCCGTGCGTCGTCTCTTGGAAATTTTTTTCCTGCTGGTTTTTCTCCTGTTTCCAGCAAGTCTGGCAGCCGCTGATAGCGGCCCGGACATCGGCAAGGTCATCGCCCTTACCCCCGGCGTCTCCGTCTTGCGCGACGGGCGGGCCGCGGCCCTGGATCTGCACTCCAGCCTGCGCCTGGCCGACACCGTCAGCACTAACGCCTCCGGCCGGGTGAAGATCCTCTTTAACGACGACAGCGCGCTCAGCATCGGTTCCAATACCCAGGTGGAGATGAGCGAATACGCGGATTCCGGGGCGAAGACGGCCTTTGGCCTGCATGTGCCGCAGGGGGTGATCCGGGTGATCACCGGCAAGATCGTCGACCAGAACCCGGACGGCTTCAAGATCACCACCCCGGAAGCCACGGTGGGCATACGCGGCACCATCGTCAGCCTGCGGGCGGGCGGGGGCGTGACCGCGGTTTACGTGGAAAACACCCTGCGCCGGGTTTATGTCAACGGCATTAACGTCCCCAGCGGCAGCAAGATCACCATCCCTTCCGATCCTGTCCGGCTTGAGCCTATCCGGCCGCAGGACCGGCGGGATCTGGGCCGGGACCTGGCCCTGCTGGGCGGGGCCGGGGTAGCCGCGGCCGCGCCTGAGCCGGGCGGCGGAAAGCCTTCCGCGTTCCTGGCCTCCGTCCCGGGGCTGGCCCTGGATACGCCGTTGGCGGATATCGGCCAGGAAAAGCAGCGCCTGGGGGATAATCTGCTGGCTACGGGTAACAATACGGGCATCGCCAGAGTGAGCGGCGATCTGTTTACGGACCCTGCCTCTGATTTATTGGTTGGAACTGGAGTAACTTCGCTGGCTTATGGAGTGTTCGGCTTTGATGTTGATCTGGGTAGCGGAGCCATCACGGATGCGTTTATGAAAGGCGGGACGGACGCCAATCCGATGAACACCTTAAGCAATCATTTCATGGTGCATGGAGGCAGCGGACAGTTCAACGGAGTAGGGTCGTCGACAGCAATTACTGGATTCGACGGTGAGCTCTGGTCAGGGGGGGTAGGTATTGGTGCTTTGTTTACGATTACCCCTTCGAATAACACCCGTATGGACCTTAATGTGGGGTCGGATGTATACAGTACCGCAACCGGCTCCGTCAACGGAAGCTATTCAATAGGCACTGCGCCCGGCGGTGGTTGGAATAACGCGGACTTTGGCACTTTTTCAGGCCAGCGCGAACCGTAATAATTCCAAGGAGCGGCCGCCTCCGCCAAGCGGCAAGCGCTGGATGTAGGCGATCTTGCCGGCGCATAAAGTCCCGGCTGACAAGTTAATTGTGGTCCGCGGAATTTTGAGGTAATAGCGGGGCAATATATGATATGCGGTTGATATACGGAGGTCCCATGCGCCAGTTGTTTTCTCCGGTCATCCTTATCGCCTTCGGCGTTCTGCTTGCCGCCGCGCTTTTTCCTTCCGCCGCCCTCGCGGCCGTGGGCGGCGTCCCTGACATCGGCAAGGTCATCGCCCTTACCCCCGGCGTCTCCGTCTTGCGCGACGGGCGGGCCGAGGCCCTGGATCTGCACTCCGGCCTGCGCCTGGCCGACACCGTCAGCACCGACGCCTCCGGCCGGGTGAAGATCCTTTTTAACGACGACAGCGCGCTCAGCATCGGTTCCAACAGCCAGGTGGAGATGAACGAATACGCGGATTCCGGGGCGAAGACGGCCTTTGGCCTGCATGTGCCGCAGGGGGTGATCCGGGTGATCACCGGCAAGATCGTCGACCAGAACCCGGACGGTTTCAAGATCACCACCCCGGAGGCCACGGTGGGCATACGCGG
>WRHT01000216.1 GCA_009783115.1 Desulfovibrionaceae bacterium
TGAGGGGCCGCCAGGGTATGGCCCCGGGCTTTTCGCGTTCGATTATGCCGACGGAGGGAGGAGGGGGGGCTTCTCCGCCCGCGCCGGAAAAAGAGGCATAAGCCCCGAGCGTTGCCGGATTTCTTAGCAGGGCCTGGGCCAAAACCTGGTCATAATCGCGCAGTTCCGGGGGAATGCCGGAATATTCAAAGGCCAGGCCCTTGTCCCGGCGCAGGGCCTCGCGCACCCGCTCGGGGGAGGACCTGTCGGCCTCGGAAAACACTATATCCAGCCCGATGGCCGCCGCCCCGCCGGCCGTGAGCGCGTCCAGCAGGTCCGCCACCAGGTAGCGCGGCCAGGGCCATTGTCCGTATTCGGCGATGGCGGCCTCGTCCAGATCGATGATGACCGGGACCGGGGAAGGGGCCGGCGCGGCCCGCAAGGGGAGCAACAGATCGTAAACCTTGAGATCCAGATTGGTCAGCAGGGACGGCTGGCCTATATAGGCGAAGAGCATGACGGCGGTGACGCAAAGCCCGCCCAGGGCGGCCGCGAGAGCCGCCCTCAAACCCGCGCGATCGCGCACTCAGAAACTCCAGACCAGGCCGGCGTTCACGAAGTGCTGTTCATACTTGTAGAGGGCGCTGTTGGAGGAATTGCGGGTGTACTGGTACCCGCTCTCGATGGCCCAGGATTCGCTGAGGCGATAGGTCAGAGTTAATCCGGCCCGGAAGCGGTCATCCTCACGATCCTCTGTTTCCAGGATAGTGGCCGGGCCCTCGTAGTATTCCCGGACAACGGAGACGGAAGGGGCAAGATCCAGCCCGTTGGAGAACTTGAACAGGCAGCCGAGCGAGCCTTCCCAGCCGGAGTGGCTGTACTTGCGATCGTCGGCGCTGCCCCTTAAATAGCGGATACCCCCGATAAGCTCGTGGTTGTCCTCTCCGAGAAAGCCGCGCAGGTACCCCCCGGCCCACCCGTACAGGCCGTTGTGCGAAGAGACGCGGGAATAATCGCGCTCATCCGCCGCGCCCTTGAGGATCAGGTGCAGGGCGGGGGAAGCGGCCCAGATTAGAGATCCTTCCGGCCCATAGGCGGCCACGCGCTGATAAAATTCGTAGTCAAAGACCTCGTATTTCAGGCGGACCTCGGCCAGGGTGGAGGAGCTTAAATGCCGCAGACCCACGGCGGCGCGGCCCCATTGCGCCTCCCGGCTGTGGGAGTCGCCCAGGGAACTGGCGGCGTGCCCGCGCCAGAAGAGCCGCGCGTCCCCCACCAGCCACCAGGGGCTATCCCGGTAAAAACGCTTGCCCAGGTCAAAATCCGCGCCCAGGTAAGCCCCTAAGCTGGCCTTGGCCTTGGCGTCGTCCAGGAGCACCGGCCACGGGAAATCGCCGAGCCGCACCTCGTTGGAGGCCGGCCCCAAGTTGGCGTTGGAATCATATTGCAGGCCGGCCCGGATCTTGCCGTGGAATTGCAGGTCGCTGTAACGGCTTTCAAGGAGATCCAGGGCCTTGTCCGTATCCTCCCTGGCGGAGGCGGGGTCCAGGGAGCGCATCACCGCCAGGCTCCGTTCCGCGGCCTCGCGGTCGCCCAGGAGCATGTAAACATGGGCCAGTTCGCCGTACAGGGCCGCCTCGCGGGGGTATTTTTCCAGGAGGGTTTCGTAGGCCATGACCGCCTGGTTCCAGCGCTTGCCCCTGGCGGCGGAGCGGGCCAGGCCCAGGTTCACGGCGTCATCATCCGGGTCCAGGCGCAGGAGGCGCATGTAGAGTTCATAGGCTTTGACGGCTTCGCCCCTTTCCAGGAGGGAAGCGGCAGCGATTTTGCCCTGCTCCAGGCTGAGGGCGCGGGCCGGTCCGGCGCCCGAGGCAGAGGCGGCCGGGGCCGGGGCGGCCTGGAGCAGGACCAGGAGAAGCGTAGCCGGGATCAGCGATATATGTATGCGCATGGAATCTCTCCGCTATGGAATGGTATTAAAAATGCCGTCCAAGTTTGCCGAAGGGCTTTCATGTATGGGGTTGCCGCCGGAACTGGCCGAAACGCTGTAGCCCGCTTTAAAAGCGTCGCCATCGGAGGCGGCCCGAAGGTCAATCACCCCATAGGCACGGGCGTAAACCATATTGCCTTGGGGTAAAACGCTATTGGTGCCGGTATTTAAACCGGAGGCATACATGTCAAACGATGAGGGTCCCGCACTCCCTGTGCCGTTAATCATATTGGCGACAATCTCGCCATCCGCCGGGCTAGACGAGTCAATAATGAAATAACCATTACTAATAGCGCCTGTATCCAGGTTGACTATGCCGCCGAAAGACACGTCGTAGTCATAACCGTTTGTTGCAGAGCCCCAGCCCGAGGCCTCAAACTTGCCCGAGCGCTCGGAAAACATATTCTCCCCCAGGCGCTGCTTTTCCAGGCCGATATCCGCCAGCGGCGTATCCGGGGGGGGGGTCAACCCTAATCCGGAGGAGGCAAAAAAAGTCGGAGAGCCTTCCGAGGCCCTGCCCCGCATGGCCAGATCCCGGCCCAGATCCTGCCGGTCCTGGGGCCGGATGGGCTCGAAGCGGAGGGGATCGGAGGGGATGGTGATCTTGTTGCCGCCGGGCACGTTAATGCCGTTGACATAGACCCGGCGCAGGGTGTTTTCCACGTAAACCGTGGTCACGCCATTGCTCATACGCAGGCTGACGATGGTGCCGCGTATGCCCACCGTGGCCTCCGGGGTG
>WRHT01000217.1 GCA_009783115.1 Desulfovibrionaceae bacterium
GCCGATTTGCACGCTGAGGGTGTTCCCGGAAAGGCTGGCCTCGGGCAGGTGCTTTTCGCGGCTGGCCTCGGTGGTATTGGGAATCATTTCCTCCATGTGCTCGCCGCAGCAGATTATGGCTCTGCCCTGGTCATTGATCAGTCTCGCCATACTGCCGCAATGCCTACAAATCAGCAGCGTCTGATTGTCGCGCATCTTGTTTCCTCCTTTGGTAATGGACGGTGCGTTTCCATGATACATCCCATGCAGCCTGATAGGCAAGGCCGTTTTTTCGTGCGCGCTCCCGTCCATTCCGAGCGGTCTTTAAAGGTTAAAATCCACCTTGATCTTGTAAAGTTTTTCCGCCGGCAGGTTCAGTACCTCCACCCCGGTCCTGGTCTCCAGACCGGCGATTTCTTCCAGCACGGCCTCCCAGGAAGGAGCGATCAGGGTGAACCAGATATTTATGGGATGGGCGCGCAGGTAATTATGCGTTACCCCGGAAAGCTTGTTGACCTCGTCAATGAAATGCGCCAGTTTTTCCTCGGGCACTTCGGCCGCGCACAAGGTGCTGTGGAAGCCCAAGCCCGAGGATTGAAAATTGGCCCCCAGGCGGCGGAGGATCTTTCTACCCTTGAGGGCGCGCACCCGGGCCAGGGTCTCCGCCTCCGTCAGGCCCAGTTCCTCGCCCAGCACGGCATACGGCCGGCTTTCCAGGGGAAAGCCGGACTGTATCCGGTTGAGTAGCCGCCGGTCCAGGGCGTCCAGAAATTCGTCCTGCCTTTCGCCGTCTTCTATGGCCCCGCCATCCAGTTCATGCTGCATGGATTTTCCTTATTTTTTTATCGGCGCATAGCTGCACAGCGGTTCCTCGGCCATGTAACGGCCGGTCAGGCTGTAAGCTCTGGCCCGGCAACCGCCGCAGACGCGGTGGTATTCACAGCGCCCGCATTTGCCCTCGTATTCCGCCGGGGTGCGGAATTGCAGGAAGGGTTTGGAAGTACGCCAGATCTCTGGAAAGGGGGTGGTGGTGACTTGGCCGCAGTCTAAATCCAGGTAGCCGCAAGGCTGCACTTGGCCGGTGTGGCTTATGAAGCAGAAGCCTGTTCCGCCGAGGCAGCCGCGGGTCATGGCCTCCAGCCCGAATTCTTCCACGGAGACCGTCAGGTTTTCGGCCTTGGCCCGCTGGCGCATGATACGGTAATAATGGGGGGCGCAGGTGGCCTTGAGCTGCATGGAGGTGCTTTTGCGAAAATCATAAAACCAGTTCAGAACTTCTTCGTATTCGGCTGCGCTGATGACCTGGTCACGCAGACCGGAGGCCCGGCCCATGGGCACCAGCAGGAAGATATGCCAGGCCTCCGCCCCCAAGTCCTGGGCCAGGCGGAAGATCCGCTTGAAGCTGCGCAGGTTGTCCTTGGTGACCGTGGTATTGATCTGAAACCCCACCCCGGCCTCCTTGAGGTATCGGATCCCCCGCATGGCCGAGTCAAAGGCGCCGGGCACTCCCCGGAAGGCGTCATGGGCGGCGGCCTCTTCTCCGTCAATGGAAATGGAGCAGCGCTGGATGCCGGAGGCGCGCATTTCCGCGGCCTTGTCCTGGGTGATCAGCGTCCCGTTTGGGGCCATGACCGCGCGCAGTCCTATGGCGGAGGCATGGCGGACCAGCTCAAAGACATCCGGCCGCAACAGGGGTTCGCCGCCGGTAAAGATGATGATCGGTTCCCCGCATTCCTTGAAACTGTCAATGAGGCTCAGGGCCTGATCCTTGGAAAGCTCGCCCGGATAAGGCGCGATGTGGGCTTCGGCCCGGCAGTGCTTGCAGGCGAGGTTGCAGGAGCGGGTGACCTCCCAAGCCACTAGGCGCAGTTTTGGCGAACCGTCCGGCAAAAGTCCAGGATTCCCTCCAGGGTGTCCGCTCTTCATCGGATCAGCCCCTCTTTCAGCAGTTCCTCGCTGAAATAATTGATCAACAGGTCCGCGCCAGCCCTTTTGATTCCCAGGAGAGTTTCCATAGCCGCCGCCTTTTCGTCGATCCAGCCGTTTTGTCCGGCGGCCTTGATCATGGCATATTCGCCGCTCACCTGGTAGGCGGCTAGGGGCAGATCAAAGGCCGCGCGCGCCTCCCGGATTATATCCAGGTAGGGCCCGGCCGGTTTTATGATCAGGATGTCCGCCCCTTCCTGCATGTCCGCCCCGGCTTCCAGCATGGCCTCGCGCCGGTTGGCCGGGTCCATCTGGTAACTCTTGCGATCTCCGGACCTGGGGGCGGACCCTGCGGCCTCGCGGAAAGGCCCGTAAAAGGCCGAGGCATATTTCACCGCGTACGACATGATCGGCAGGTTGACGAAACCGCTGTCGTCCAGGGCCTCGCGAATGGCCGCCACCCGTCCGTCCATCATATCCGAAGGCGCGACCATGTCCGCCCCGGCCTGGGCATGGGAAAGGGCGGTCCTGGCCAACAGCTCCAGGGTGGGGTCGTTGAGCACCTCCCCTTCCTGGCTGATCAGTCCGCAATGCCCGTGGGAGGTATATTCGCACAGGCAGACATCGGTGATCACCGTCAAATCCTTTCCGTGGCGCGCCTTCAGACGTCGCGCCGCTTTCTGGATGATCCCGTTGTCGGCATAAGCCCCTGAACCAACAGGGTCTTTTTCTTTCGGCAGGCCAAAGAGG
>WRHT01000218.1 GCA_009783115.1 Desulfovibrionaceae bacterium
GCAAACCTGGCCCCCGGAAAGATGGCGGAGTTGTGCCGGGCTTGGTTTGCCGGGGATATAGGGCTGGCCCGCCGGCTGAACCGCGAGATGTTCCCCCTGAACCATGCCTGTTTCTACGAAACCAATCCCATCCCGGTAAAAACCATGCTGCACATGTTGGGCAAGGTAGGCCCGGAACTGCGCCTGCCCTTGGTGCCGCCTTCACGGGCCAACCTGGACAAAATGCGGGAAGCGTTACAGCAGAGCGGTCTTCTGCCCTGACAGGGCATCCAGTAAATTACTTGCCGGCATACAGCTCCGGATTCAGGGCCGGATCGTTATACATCTTGAACTGGAAATACAGTTTCGGCTGTTTGCGTCCGGACAGGTAATCCTCAACAAGATCCAGCACGGCCTGAACAAGGTCGGAACGCTGTTCCCGCAATATCGTTGTTTTTTTCCGGCATGATTCGCGGTGAGCGGCATCCGCATCGTTGCGCCGGGTCTGTTCTTCCATGTGATAAATTTTCAAGGCCAGGATGGAAAGCCTGTCCACCGCCATGCCCAGCGATTCGGTGTTGTGCCGGGAACAGCCCCTGTCCGCGGGAAGCTGGGGCAGGTGCGGCGATAAAAGAGATAAAAGGCATCCGTCCACCTGTTCCATGCAGTCGTTGCGCTGCTGGTTCAGTTTATCAATACGGTATTTACAGCCGGCGATAATCTCGGCGGATACGTCCCGTCTGCGGGCCGTGTCTTCCACATGCCATAAATCGTAGTTCATGTAATGCTGGTTCAAAACTAGTTGCGGCAAAGCCTCCGCCGCGGCGATATCCACAACGGGGAAGGGCGCGGCTAGGGGAGCGGCGGCATGCCACCCGGCTACCGCCGAGGTCTGCGCCTCAAAACAGGATATGAGATACGCGTGCATCTTTCGACATGGTTCAGTCATGGCGAATCCTCAGCATGGTTTCGGCCTTGGACGCCGCCATCTCCGGGGTGACCAGGGTCAGGCAGCGCAATTCCGTGCAGGGGGGCCAACAGGGATAGTTACAGGGCAGATCCGCGCGCAGTTCCTGGTGGGCGGGATCAGGAAAAGTCCATTCGGAAGAGGAAGTGCCGGGGATGATCAGGCTGGGCGTGTTCATAGCCACGGCCATATGCCGGGGTGCGGAGCAGTTGCCGATGAGCAGGGAGGCCATGCCGAGACAGGCGGCAAAAATGCGCAAAGGCTGAGGCTCCGGAGGCAGCAAAATTTTTTCCCGGCAAGGGCAGAGGCGGATCACCTCCTGTATAGTCTCTTCCTCCCCATATCCGCGTTGCAGCAGAAAACGCCGATCCGCGTCGGCCTCTGCCAGAAGGCCGATCAGCTTGGCATAGTTGGCCGCCGGCCAGCGTCTGCCAAGCGATTTATGGGTTGGGGCCAGGGCAATCAGGGTCTGGCCCGGACGCAGTCCCAAATCGGCAAGCTGCCGATTCGCCTGTTCCTGTTCTTCCTGCCGCAGAAAAATGCGCGGCCGCTCCCCCTGCCAGCGCAATCCCAGCAGGGAAAGAATGGAGGCCTTGCCGGCCGCGGCATAGCCTGAACCTCCCTCCGCACAGTGCGTGTACAGGCCGAAAAAAGGAATGGGGCGGCGGCGGAAAGAGATACGCACAGGGGCGCGGGAGGCCAGGGTCACGAAGCGGCAGCGCGGCAGTTGCTGAAAATCAACACACAGATCGTAAGGATGCCCGGCCAGGCGCAAATACCAGGAAAGCTGGGCCCATAATCCGCGCAGACGCTGCCGATCCCAGATCAGCAGGGCGTCGATGTTCGGGTTCTCTTCCATCAAAGGAGCGCATTTGGCCTCGGTGAACAAATGCACTTCAGCTTTGGGAAAGCGCCGTTTCAGCATTTCTAGGGCCGGACCGGCCAGCAGAACGTCGCCGATCTGCCTCTGTTGGCAGACCAGGATGCGTCTGGGGTCCAAATGTTCCAGGCCCGGAGCCGGACGGGGGTCGCTATTATTTTCTAACATGTTAACATGGTTATATAAATTTTTTACCCTATTGTCCATCGGTATAGTGCCGGTCAAAGCTGTAACGGCGCTCTTCCTCAAGGTAACGGCCGGCCCATTCCCCGTCCAGGGCGGCAACGGCTCCGGAATCAAGTACGCGCGCCATGAGTCCCCGCCAGGCCGGGTTAGTGGCTCCGGGTCGCACCCCTTGATCCGTTTCGTTCAAGGCGTCCAGATCCGCCATGAACAGGTTCAGGATCGCCGGGCGGCCTTTAAGGATCTCCAGGATGCCGGGCAGGACCTCCGCCTCCACGGACGTAAGACGGCCTTCATCCCGCATGGACGCGAAGATCTTAACCTGCTTCAGCAAGAACACATAAACCAGGATGGGGTCGCCGCTCTCCTGGAAATAGCCCAAGGCCTTGCCCAGGATCGCTTCCAGGTCCGTGAAATATCTCGCTCCTCCGTATTTCAGCAGGATATTCCCCACCAGGGGATATTCATAGCGCGCCTCCCGCCTGCACCAGGCCAAACGGTGCAGGTTGCGGGTTTCGTAAACCGGCAGCCGGTTGTCCTGCAAGACCTTTAGCCCTCGCTCCAGCATTCTCCTGGATATATGCGCATCTTCAAAAGCTCTGGCCCCGGCGGGGTAATCCCGCAGTCCGCCGATGGCCT
>WRHT01000219.1 GCA_009783115.1 Desulfovibrionaceae bacterium
GCAACAACCCGGTGCTCAATGACCGCCTCCCGGCCATCGTCCTCGGCTTCCCGGTGGGCGACGTGGGCAAGGCCGCCCTGGTTTATTCCCGGCCGTATAGGTCTTATGGCACCTTAGGCACCGTGGACCCCGACGATAAATTCGCGGACCATAACTCCACCGATGCCTTCGCGCTCTTGGCCGATTTGAACTTCGGCACCTTCAGCCTGGCTCCCTACATCGCCTATGTCAAGGCCGGATGCGGAGAGGTGACCACTTCTACCGTGCCTTATTACACCGGATCTGTCGCTGACGACAAAGACGCCACCGCCATTGTCATAGGCGCGGCCTTCAAGATCAGCCCGATCCAGAACCTGAACATCGGCTTTGACGCTATCTACGGCAGCGCCTCCGGCAGTAAAGACGGCGCCGGTGTTGACACCGCCGGCTTCCTGGTGGGCCTGTCCGTGGACTACAAACTGGACTTCGGCACCCCCGGCTTCTTCTGCTGGTACGGCTCGGGTAGCAAGGAAGATAAAATAGCCGATGACAGCAAGGCTGGCGTGCTGCCCCTGATCGGGCCGGACGGCGGCATCGCCAAGATGCGCTTCGCCACCCACTATACCGCGCGCATCATGGAAGGCAGCTCCTATGACGTGGCCGCCCGCAACGGCGTGGGCTCCATGGGCCTCGGCGTGCAACTGGCCAACGTGAAGAGCATGGATAAACTCAACCACACCTTCCGCATCGGATACATCAAGGGCACTTGTGACCAGAACACCGGCGCTGACGGCTTCAACCGCGGCGGTACTGCTCCTCGTAGAGGCGGTGGTGCTTCGCATGCCGCCGGTTGGGGCGCTCAAGTCGGCGCTTTGGGCATGGACAAAGACTTCTCCCTGATCGAGTTTGACATCGAGAACACCCTGAAAATCGTGGACAACCTGGACTTCCGCTTTGATCTGGGCGTCCTGGCTCCGAGCATCAAGGACAACGACAACGATATCAAGGGCGCGACCGATACCGGCTTTGTGCTGGCCACGGCCCTGGTGTACAGCTTCTAATAACCATACAAGCCTCAACTGAAACAGACCGGGCCGGAATCGCTTCCGGCCCGGTTTTTTCAGATCAGCCGATGAATTTACGGTGCGAATGCTTCACGTTGACCTGGTTGACCATGGCATAGTGCATGGTGGTGTCAATTTTCACATGCCCCAGCAGCCTTTGCACCTGCTCGATGGGCATGCCTTTATCAATGGCCCTGGTGGCCAGGGTGCGCCTGAATTTATGCGGATGCACCTTCTGGGACAGAGACGCCTTCCGGCCCAAGGCGCGCAGACGCGCCTCCACCCCGCCGATGCGCAGGGGTTCGTGCTGGCGGCCCAGAGAAACAAAGAGAGCCGGGTTATCGTCGGCGCGGGTTTCCAGATAATTCAGCAAATGAATCTTGGTCCGGGCGTCGAAATAAACCACCCTTTCGCTGTTGCCCTTGCCGAAGACCACACATTCGCGCTCGTGAAAATTGATGTCCCGCCGGGTCAGCTTGACCAGCTCACCCACGCGCATGCCGGTGGAGGCCAGGAGGTCAATGATGGCCAGATCCCGGCTCTCGGCGCAGGTATCGCGCAGCCGCTCAAGCCCCTCGTCGGTGAAGGTGTCCTTGATGGTCTTGTCGGCCTTGATCCTGCGGATGCGCCGGACCGGGCTTTTCAGGATATAGTCCTCATCCTCCAGCCAGCCGAAAAAGCTGGAAAAAATCCTGCGCACGTTATCAATGGTCACTTTGCTGGAATTTCTCCGCTGCTGGTACTGCATCAGGTAACAACGCAAATCATCGGTATTGATGCCCCGGACCGGCTTGCCCACCGCCTCGAACATCCGGCCGATGGTCACGCGGTAATAATCCAGGGATCTTTCGGAACAGCCTTCAATATGCTTGGCGGCCATGAATATCTCAAGCAACTGGCTGTTGTCGGTATGGATCCGTGAGCCGGAATCATTCAGCGTGGCGATTTCAACCCGGCTGAAACTATCTAACAACACCCTGCCAAGCTCGGCCAAGTGATCTTGACTCAACAGCGGAGCCATGGCGGTTTGAATTTCTGTAATCAAGCGATCTTTCATCTGTTCCTCCAAAAAATATTTAAACATTTCGCGTAAAAAGGCTTTGCTTATGATCGCAAACCTCCATAAACGCGTTTTGTGGGGTGTTTATAATATTTTTTAGGAACTTGCTGTCTAAAATACTGGTTACATACTGATAAAAATCAGAGACGGCTCAAAGCCCGTAAAGAGGAAACTAAAAAAGATAGATTGTGGAAAAATATTGATGGAACACGCCCGGCAGAATGGATAACCTGGTGAAAAAAGGTCCTGCCAGCCCTTATTAGTAAGATAAATTATCATTTCCCCAGGCCGCGTCCAGCCCGGCCCGGCAGGGTCTGACGCCGGAAAATCCCCGTCCGTCCTGCCTTTCATGACCTCTACCCCCGCGCCTTCGCCCCCGGCGCGGGCGGCGCATATATAAATTTATCGCTTAACTTTCCCCTCGGACGCTGCTCGCGCATCCGCTGCGCGGCGCCTGTTTCAAACATACCCAAAAGGAAGGTAAGACGATGAAAAAACTTCTCATTCTGCTTGCGGCCATGACCCTGGTGTTCGGCGCCGTAAG
>WRHT01000220.1 GCA_009783115.1 Desulfovibrionaceae bacterium
CATAGGCCCCGGAATCGGCCCAGAATTTCAGCGGGGCCGGTTCGCGCTGGGCCAGGTTCGCTTTCATGGGAAAGGCGGTCTGGGGCAGGTTCAAGGTATGTTTATAGTCAGGCATGGGAGTCTCCCGCGTCAGATGTGCAATTTTTAACTCTGACCCGTGAGCAGGGCGAAGTCAAGGAAAACCCGATTCCGTCCCGGCATCCGCCGGAACCGCGCATCCGCCGGAACCGCCGCCGGATTGTGGATTCTTCCCGCCTGGCGGCGGTCTTTTCAGTAACTGCCCCGCATGAGGCTGTTGCGCGCGGCCAGCACCTTGGGCAGGTATTCCCGGTTTTCCCTCGAGGGCAGTTCCTTGGTCAGGCGGCGGTAAAGCTCGTCTGAGGAAAGCCGGTTGATTTGCGCCAGGGCCTCTCCGCGTTCAGGGTGGAAGAGGCGCAGGAGGCTGGAAGGGCCGCAATTATAGGCGGCGATGACGCACATCTCCCTCGAGGCCGGGTTTTTTACCTCGCTGAAGTGGCGGCGGTTCAGGAGGTGCAGATAGACAATTCCGTACTGGATATTTTTTTCCGGGGAAAAGAGTTCTTCGATCTCCAGGGCCTTCCGGTTCCGCCCGTACAGATAGGCATGGACATCCTCCCCGGCGGTATGCGGCACGACCTGCATCAGGCCCATGGCCCGGTTCCGGCTGATCGCCCTGGGGTTGAAGTTGCTCTCCACCTCCATGATGGCGTAAATCAGGTGGGGAGGCAGGGAGTAACGCCGGGCGAAGGATTCCACGTGGCCGCTGTACCTGGCGGGGCCTCTCTTCAGGGCTTTGGCCGTGGGGAAAAGGCCGGCCAGCTCGAACCAGGAGGCTTTTTCCAGGCGGTCGGAGAGGCACAAGGCGTCGTCCTTATACGCCTTTATAAAGGGCAGGCGCTTTTCTTCCAGGCCGTCCGGATCTTCCGTCCGGGCCAGCAACCCTTCAGGATGCCTACCGCCGGCGGCGATCGTGGCCAGGCCGTCCCCGGCGGGCCGGTAGAAATCCGCTGTCCCGGCCTCTTCTTCGGGCAGGAGGCGATCTTCCCGGATCCCGCGCAGGATGATCCGCCCCTGGCTTACACCCAGCAGGGATCCGGAGGCGATCCAGTCCGATCCGCCCGCGCTTTGCGGGTTGGGTGAAGAAACCAGCACCAGGTCCATGAGGTCGTCAAAAGCCCTGTTTACCTGCCAGCCGGGCTGGCCGGGCCGGGGGCGGCTCCGCATGGCGGAGGCCTTTGTCCGCGCGTAATTTTTGCCGGCCGGCGCCGAAAAACGCCTTTCACTCTCCCCCGTGTCCGGGAGGATCATGAACCCGAAGCCGGCGGCTCCCAGGCAAAAGGCGGGGATGAAGAACATGAGGCAGCGTTTCCAAAAGGTTTCCGCCGCGCCGAACGGGTTCTGGCTTTCAGGGGCAAACTGTTTCATGAAGAATTTTATGCAAAACACATTCCATGAACGCTAAAAGGTATGGATTGCCGGATGTTATACAAACAAGGGACTGGGCTGGTCAGGGCTTTGGCGCGGCCGGCGGCGGCGCCCCCGTTCAAACGGCCTCCGGCGTATAATATATACCCCATGCGCATGGAGCGGCTTTTTTCCGAAAAATGGAAGTTTCAACCGGGGCATTATCATTTTTCGCTTGTGCTTGTCGTCTAATTGATTAGATTATTAGAAGCCATCAAAGGAGAAAACGCCGTGAAGCTGTCCCGGACGCCGGATTGGATGCGTTGCCGCAAGGGCGTTGTCCCGGCCTTTCTTATCGTCCTGGCGCTCGCCGCCGCTTTTCTGCTGTTTGGGCCCGGTTTCCCGGAAAAGGACTGGAAACCGGGAAGGCCGCTGGCGAAAGAACTCGTGAAGATAGGAGTCATCCACGTTTCCGGGGTGGAGGGCGCTTCCGGCGGCTACGCCCATGCCCATGACCTGGGAATCCGGGAGATGCTGGAGGCCGCCGGCCTTGCCGAGAGCCAGATCCTCCGCGCGGTCGGCGCGCCCGGAGCGGACCCCCCGGTCATCGAGGACGCGATGCGCGAGTGCATCGAGTGGGGGGCCAACGTGATCATCGCGACCAGTTGGGCGCACATGGCGGCATGTGAAAAACTGGCCGGCGAATATCCGGGAATCATCTTCGCGAATGCCTCCGGAATAAAGCGCAATGCCGTGAATTTCACCAATTATTTCGGGCGCATCTACCAGCCTCGCTATTTGAGCGGCATTGCCGCGGGGCTGCGCACCGCCGCCGGCAAAATCGGCTATGTGGCGGCCATGGGCAGGGATAACCGCGAAGTGACCATAGGAATCAACGCCTTTGCCCTGGGGGTGGAGATGGTCAACCCGGAGGCCAGGATCCATGTCCGGACGCTGGAGAGTTGGCTGGACCCGGAAAACGAAGCGCTGGCCGCGCGCTCGTTGATCGCCGCCGGCTGCGACGTGATCGCCCAGCACTGCGATACGCCCGCCCCGCAGATCGAGGCGCAGCGGGCCGGGGTGTGGGGAATCGGCTATAACAGCGACATGAAGGCCGACGCCCCGAAGGCGGTGATCGCCTCGGTGGTCTGGAACTGGGGGACGTACTACACGCGGCTGATCAAGAGCGTCATTGACGGA
>WRHT01000221.1 GCA_009783115.1 Desulfovibrionaceae bacterium
GCCGGAATGCCTCTGAAACAGGCCGGGAATAAAGATATGCAGGGAAACAGCTTTTTACTCAAAGACGTTATCCGTAATCCTGAGGACGGTCCGCAGGATGTTTTGGTGTTGGACGGCAAAATTCATGCCCTCGCTTCCTCAGGCAGCCTGAATCCCCCTGGTGTCCTGCCGGAATATGCGGGAAACGGGCAATATCTTTTTCCCAGTTTTATTGATGCCCACACCCACCTGCGCGAACCAGGCTTTGAATATAAAGAAAATATCGCCAGCGGCCTGTCCGCGGCCCTGCATGGCGGTTTCGGCGCGGTCATGCCCATGGCCAACACCCGCCCGGTCAACGATTCCGCCTCCATAACCCGTATGATGCTGGACAGGGCGCACGCCGTTTATCCAGACGGCCCGCGTTTATATCCCATCGGGGCGCTCAGCGTGGGGCTGGAAGGCAAGACTCTCGCCTCCATGGGAGAATTGCGAGAAGCCGGGGCCGTGGCCGTTTCCAATGATGGGCGCCCGGTGCGCGATTCCGGCCTTTTCAGGCATGCGATGGAGTATGCGGCCACTTGGGGTATGAAAGTTATTGATCACTGCGAAGATCCTTATCTGGCGCAAGGCTGGCAGATGAACGAGAGCCGGACCGGCGCGGATTTGGGACTCAAGGGACAACCCCAGACCGGGGAAGCCATTCAGGTGGCCAGGGATATCCTGCTGGCCGAATATCTGAATCTCCCTATCCATCTGGCGCATATCAGTTGCCGCCAATCCCTGGATCTCATCCGTTGGGGCAAATCCAGGGGAGTGCCGGTAACCGCCGAAACCTGTCCACATTATCTCTTTTTGGACGACGCCATGTTTCCGGATTACAATACAGCCTTCAAAACTTCCCCTCCCCTGCGCGACCGCCTGGATGTCACGGCTTTGCGCGCGGCCCTGGACGAAGGCGTCATTGATATTCTGGCGACAGACCATGCGCCGCACGCGGCCCATGAGAAAGAAACCCCTTTTGAATATGCCGCGAACGGTATGATCGGCCTGGAAACCGCCGTGTCTCTGACCTATGAACTGGTGCGCCTTGGAGAGATTTCTAAAAATCGTTTTGAAAACCTATGGAGTTCTGGGCCGGCGGGTATTTTTAATTTAGAAATTAATAAATTCCAACCAGGTGACCGCGCGGATTTCTTCCTATTTGATCCTGAAGCGTGCTGGATCGTTTCTCCCGCCTCCCTGCATTCCAAAAGCCATAACACTCCCTGGCTGGGTAAAGAATTGCGCGGCAAAGTAACCGCCCATTGGCTTTCCGGCAAAAAACTCCTGTAAAAAAGAATCCTCCGACCATGTTCATCAAAACCATGGATAAAAGATAGGCTGACCATGCGCGCCCAAAGCAGATTGCTGGCTCAATTACAGGAAATAGTGCTGGAAATGGGACTGGTTTGGCCGGACAAGGCCCAGATTGAAATTCCGCGAGAAAAAAAATTCGGCGATTTGGCGGTAAATCTTCCCATGATCCTGGCCGGACAGACCGGCCTCCCCCCTAGAGAAACGGCTTCCCTGCTGGCGGACAAGCTTAAGGCCAGGGATGCCGACCTGGCGGACATCACCATCGCCGGCCCGGGCTTTTTGAATTTGCGTTATACTGATGCCTTCTGGCAAGAAACGGTTCCCATCATTTTGGAAGCAGGCGCTGATTATGGACGCGGGGTTAGCGGGCATGGGAAAAAAGTGCAGGTGGAATTTGTCTCCGCCAACCCCACCGGCCCCCTGCATATAGGACATGGCCGCGGCGCGGCTGTCGGCGACAGCTTGGCGCGCCTTTTGCGTTTTGCCGGATACGAAGTTCAGACTGAATACTATATCAATGATGCCGGCAAGCAAATCGATTTGCTGGGACTTTCTCTCTGGCTGCGCGTCAGGGAACTGCGCGGCCTTCCGGTGGAATGGCCGGAAGATTGGTATAGAGGGTTATACCTCAAGGATCTCGCTGAAGAACTTTTGGCGCGACAACCGGACCTGCTGGACACGGCTAAAGACGAGGCCAGGGATATTTGTCTTGATTTCGCCCAAAAACGCATTTTGGAAAAAATAAAAGATGTGTTGTCGGATTTCCGCGTCCAGCATGATTTTTGGTTTTCTGAAAAAACCTTAGTGCAAAAAGGCGCGGTGGAAAAAGCCTTTCAGTTGCTGCGGCAAAACGGCCATCTTTTTGAACAGGACGGGGCCCTCTGGTTCAGAACCACGGCCATGGGGGACGACCGGGATCGCGTGTTGCGCAAATCCGACGGTTCGCTCACCTATTTTGCCTCGGATATAGCCTATCATGCTGACAAATACGCCCGGGGATTCGACTTGGTAGTGGATATCTGGGGAGCGGATCACCACGGCTATATCCCGCGCATGCGCGCCGCCGTGGAATCCTTGGGCCGGAAAAAAACGGATTTTGAAGTTTTGCTCGTGCAGTTGGTCAATATTTTGGATGACGGCAAACAGATAGTCATGTCCAAACGGCAGGGCCAATTTGAAACCCTGGCGGATGTTATAGAGGAAGTAGGCACGGACGCCGCCCGTTTCATGTTC
>WRHT01000222.1 GCA_009783115.1 Desulfovibrionaceae bacterium
TGAAGGCCGGCTGCCCGACTGGATGGACGTGAAACCGGACTTTGTTCCAGGTTCTTACGCTTACCCGGCCAGGGAAAACACCCTGCGCGGCCTGGGATTCCCCAATGCCCATGCCTGGAACCCGGCGGAAGATGACTGGGGGCTACCCCCGGACTGGGAAAATATTATCCACCGCGGATTGAAAGATCGCCTTGAAAAATACCGCTCCCTGCGGTTATTCATGGATATTTGCGTGCGTTGCGGGGTCTGCGCCGACAAATGCCATTTCTTCCTGGGCAGCGGCGACCCCAAGAATATGCCGGTATTGCGGGCCGAACTCCTGCGCTCGGTCTACCGCCGGGATTTCACCGCCGCCGGGCGGCTTCTGGGCAAAGTCGCCGGAGCGCGCCGCCTGGACCCCTCGGTCATCAAGGAATGGTTCTATTACTTCTACCAGTGCACGGAATGCCGGCGCTGTTCCCTCTTCTGCCCCTACGGCATTGACACGGCGGAAATCACCATGGCCGCGCGCGAGCTTTTGCTGGAGCTGGGGCTGGGCCTGAACTGGATCATGGAACCTGTGGGCAACTGCCAGCGCACCGGCAACCACCTGGGCATCCAGCCCCATGCCTTCAAAGAGATTGTGGAGTTTCTACGCGACGACCTGGAAGAGATCACCGGCCTGCGCATCAACCCGCCCATCAACGAAAAAGGGCACGAAATCCTCTTTATCACCCCCTCCGGGGATATTTTCGCCGACCCCGGCATATACACCTTCATGGGTTATCTCATGCTTTTCCACGAGCTGGGGCTGGACTACACCCTCTCCACCTATGCCTCGGAAGGCGGCAACTTCGGTTCCTTTGCCTCCAACGCCCTTATGAAAAAACTCAACGCCAAGATGTACGCCGAGGCCGAACGCCTGGGCGTGAAATGGATACTGGGCGGCGAATGCGGGCATATGTGGCGGGTGGCGCATCAGTACATGGATACCATGAACGGCCCGGCTCCAAAAAACCTGGAGGCCCCGCGCAGCCCGGTCACCGGCACGATCTTCAAACATGCCGCCTCCGCCAAAATGGTGCACATCGCCGAGTTCACGGCCGACCTCATCCAGCATGACCGACTGAACCTGGACCCTTCCCGCAACGACCACCTGACGATCACCTTCCACGACTCCTGCAACCCGGCCAGAGGCATGGGACTGCTTGAAGAACCCCGGCAGGTGCTCAAGCGGGTCTGTAACCATTTCGTGGAAATGCCCGAAGACACCATTCGGGAGCGCACCTTCTGCTGCGGATCCGGCGCCGGCCTGAACGCCGATGAAATCATGGAGGCGCGCATGCGCGGAGGGCTGCCCCGCGGGCATGCCCTGCGCTATGTCCAAAAAAAATACGGAGTGAACGCCATAGCCTGCATCTGCGCCCTGGACCGGGCCAGCCTGCCGCCGCTCGCCGATTACTGGGCGCCGGGGGTGACGGTGACCGGGCTGCACGAACTAGTTGGCAACGCTCTGGTCATGAACGGCGAAAAAAAACGCCTGACCGACCTGCGCCGGGAGGATCTGCCCGGAATGAAGTCCGAAGAAAAGCCGGTTAAGGGAAATAACCATGTATAACGCCAAAGCCATCCTGGCCGGTCTCTTGGCTTTTCTGGCGATCTTCGCCTCCCCCTTCTGGATGAACTTGTTCGGCGAAGCTTACAAACGCCCGGTCCTGGCCATGCCTTTGGGCGAGAAAGAGTGCCTGGCCCCCACGGCCTATATGCGCGGCGAGCACATGCGCCTGCTGGACGAATGGCGCGATCTGGCCCTGCGCCAGGGAGAGCGCCTCTATACCGACGCCCGGGGCAGAACTTGGAAAATCAGCCTGCAAAACACCTGCCAGAACTGCCACAACGACCGGGCCGCCTTTTGTGATGCCTGCCATGTGAGCAATAACGTAAATCCCTACTGCTGGGACTGTCATCTCGAAGCCAAAGGAAAACTATAATGGATCGGCGCGGCTTTCTGCGTAAAACCGTCCTTTCCGGCCTCGGAACCGCGGGACTGGGGGGAATCGGCGGATTCGCGGGTCTGGGCGGCCTGATCGCCAGAACCGCCTCCACCGGGACGCAGGCGGCAGACTCCACCCGCTGGGGACTGGCCATCTTCACCGCCGCCTTCCACCTCAACCCGGAGATCATCAAGGCCTGCCACCAGGCGCACAATGTGCCGGATATTCCCGATAAAAAACAAGAAATTAAATGGATCTGGGAAGACAACGCGCGCGCGGCCTTTACCGGGGGTATTCCTTCCCGCCTGGCCGGGGAACTGGAGACACGCCCCTTCCTCCTCTTGTGCAACCACTGCGCGAACCCGGCCTGCGTCCGGGTCTGCCCCACCGGGGCTACCTTCAAACGCCCGGACGGCGTTGTGGGCATGGATTACCACCGCTGCATCGGCTGCCGCTTCTGCATGGCCGCCTGCCCTTACGGAGCGCGCAGCTTTAACTTCCACCACCCGGCTCCCTATCTTGCCGCACCCAACCCGGCCTTTCCCGCCAGAATGCGCGGGGTGGTGGAAAAATGCTCTTTCTGCTCCGGGCGTCTGG
>WRHT01000223.1 GCA_009783115.1 Desulfovibrionaceae bacterium
GGCCACATCGCTGGTCTTGGAAGCCACCTCGCGCACCATCTGGGCGCCCATGTTTTCAAACTTGTCGGACAGTTCAATCTCTTTGGCCACGGTAACGCCATCCTTGGTGATGACCGGGGCGCCGAAGGATTTTTCAATGGCCACGTTGCGGCCCTTGGGTCCGAGGGTTATCTTGACGGCATTGGTAAGCTGATCAATGCCGCGGGACAGACGCTCGCGCGCCTGGGAGTCGAAAAGGATTTCTTTAGCGGACATGGTTGTTCCTCCTTAACAATATTTATTTAATGATGCCGAGGATATCGTCTTCGCGCATGACCAGATGATCCACGCCATCTATTTTGATCTCGGTGCCGGCATATTTGTTGAAAAGCACGAGATCTCCGGCCTTTACCGTAGTGGGGACGAGTTTGCCGTCATCAGCGGTCTTGCCCGGACCCACTGCCACCACCTCGCCCTTGGAAGGCTTTTCTTTAGCCGTATCAGGGATGTAAAGGCCGCCGGCGGTCTTGTCCTCGCTCTCCAAACGCTTGACCAGAACACGATCATTCAAAGGCTTCAGGTTCATACGTCCATTCCTCCAGAAGAATGTATAAATTAAATCGGGATAATGCGGCGGTCTGCCCCGCCGCCCTGCCGCGAAAGCCGCCCGCGGCGGACTTCACGTACTCAGCATTGGGGTAAATAATAACGATTTTAGGTTTGAAAAGGGGGGAGAAAAAAAAAGTATGCAAGATTGAAAATATCCCGCGGCCTTGTTATGAAAAAGACCCAGAGAGGCGCACATGGACGTAGGCGGAGGGAACCGGTCTTTTCCGGCCTGGCTGGAACAGGCGGCGGCAAAGATAGCGGAATACGAACGGCAAGGCCGGGCGGCCCTGAATGATGAAGCGGCCTACCGGGCCATCATGCTGGAAAAGGCGCTTTACCTGGCCGGCCTGGATGCGGAGGCGCAGCCATATCTGCAAACCCTGGAAGAAAAGGAACGCCTTTACCCGGCCTCCCGCCTGCGGGCCTTTTCCGCCAGCGCGGATCAGGCGCTGAACCTGGAATCTGTTTTTTACATGGCCGCCTTGCTTTTTCCGGAAGATCACCAACCCGGCGACCCCAATGAACTGGAAGAACTGGCCTTGGAAATGCCGCGCGGCTGACCGCGAATATTTCGCTTGAACTTTAAGAGCGTTACGGGCAACATGGGCGGGCTGTACGAACTT
Organism: Desulfovibrionaceae bacterium; assembly: GCA_009783115.1. The sequence continues at coordinate 1,212 of WRHT01000223.1, forward strand.
CACGCGCCGCCCGCGCGGCACTGGACAGGAACATGGCCCTGGCCTTACTTCTGGATATAGGCAACACCAATATCAAGCTGGGCATCGCCGATCGGGACGGCATCCGGCATTCATTCAGCCTGCCGGGCGGACGCCCCTATACCGCCGATTATCTGGGACTGCTGCTCTTGCAGTTTTTCGGCCAGGCTCGTTGCTCCCCTGAAGAACTGGAAACGGTCCTCGCCTGCTCTGTGGTTCCAAGCCTGGAACCTGTCCTGCGCCAAGCCTGCCGGAAGTACCTGCGCCAGGAACTGCTCCTGGTTCCCCAGGATCTTCCCGTTCCGCTGGAAAACCGCTACGAGGAGCCCTCGCAGGTGGGAGCGGATCGTCTGGTGGCGGCCTATGCCGCGAGAAGGCTATACGCCGAACCCGCTTCCATCATCTGCGTGGACTACGGCACGGCGACCACCTTTGACTGCGTGGAGGGGCATGTTTACCTGGGCGGACTTATCTGTCCGGGCCTCTTCTCTTCGGCTGCCGCCCTGTCTTCCAACACGGCCAAGCTCCCGGCGGTAAGCCTGGAAATGACCGATCCCGAACTCATCCCCGGGCGATCCACCAGCACCAGCATCAATCACGGTTTTATTTTCGGTTTTGCCGCCATGACCGAAGGGCTTTGCGCCCGCCTGTCCAAACGGCTGGCCCAGCCCTGTTTTGTGCTGGCTACTGGCGGTTTTTCCTCCAGCCTGTCCAGAGCGATGCGCTGCTTTGACGCGGTGCATCCGGAACTCCTGCTGGAGGGGTTGCGTATTCTATATGTCCAGGCGGGAAAAAAACCCGCAAACTCAACTGCCGGCGGAGCGGCATAAAAACGGAGCGGAACATGAGCACTATAGTATCGGTTTGGGGCAGAGAGATCCTGGATTCCCGCGGCAACCCCACGGTGGAGGTGGAAGTGTCCCTGGAGTCCGGGCATACCGGCCGCGCGGCCGTGCCTTCCGGCGCCTCCACCGGATCGCGCGAGGCCCTGGAATTGCGCGACGGCGACAAGAAGCGCTACGGCGGCAAAGGGGTGGAAAAAGCCGTGGAGCACGTGAACGGGGAAATCGCGGAAAACATCGTGGGACTTGATGCCCTGCACCAGGTGCGGGTGGATAACGCTCTGCTGGACCTGGACGGCACGGACAATAAAACCCGCCTGGGAGCCAACGCCCTCCTGGGCGTGTCCATGGCCACGGCCAGGGCGGCGGCTAACTTTCTGGCCCTGCCCCTATATCAATACCTGGGCGGCGTAAATTCAAAAATCCTGCCCGTGCCGCTTATGAACGTGATCAACGGCGGCGCGCACGCCCCCAATAACCTGG
>WRHT01000224.1 GCA_009783115.1 Desulfovibrionaceae bacterium
CGGCCATTGACCTGCCGGATGAACACTTCAACGCCTTTACGGCGCTGATCGGCGCGGGCCCGGCCTACGTATTTTATATGATGCAGTCGTTGACGCAGGCAGCCGTCACCCTGGGCTTTACGCAAACGGAAGCCGCGCGCCTGGTGAACGCCCTGTTCGCGGGTTCGGCCAAGCTGGCCCAGGGTTCCGGAGCCAGCCACGCTGAATTGCAGGACAGGGTCTGCTCGCCCGGCGGAGTGACCATTTGCGGGATAAACTCCATGGATCGCCAGGGCATGCGCGGCCACATCGTGGACGCGGTACTGGCGGCATATATGCGCGGCCTGGATCTTGAAAAAAATGCCTAAGCGCGTATAGCTCCCTCATCCGCGCCCGTAGCTCAGTTGGACAGAGCAGGAGCCTTCTAAGCTCTTGGCCGGGGGTTCGAATCCTCCCGGGCGCGCCAGCAGATGTGATAAAACCCCTGGAAATTCTAGGGGTTTTTTTATTATCAAAATCACCATCTGTCACAGAGGAGTTGACAAAATCCAAAAAATCCCGTATTCGTGTGGGGAAATGCGAGGGGAAGTAATGGGAAGGCAAAAAACGGATTATCCTGGTGTCTACTATCATTTGAAGAAGAACGGGGACAGGATATATTATATCCGCTACCGGAGAGGAGGGCGCGACACTCCACAGATTGAAGAGCCGGTCGGAACATCCGCCAGGGGTATGACTGCGGCGAAAGCCAACCATATCCGGGCTGCTAAAATTAACCTGAAAACCCCCACGAATAAGGAAGTTCGCCGGGCGCGCGAGCAGGAGGCCGAAGAAGGCCGGCGGCCGAAATGGACGCTTGAAAAGCTTTTTGAAGACTACCAGGCGGGATTGCCTCCTGGAGAAGGCCGCAAGGTAGACACCAGGAATTTTCAACGCCTTGGCACTCTACGAACAAAAGAACCGGCAGGCATTGAGATTGCTGAACTCCGCGATCTCAAAAAGACGCTCGAAGAGAAGAAGCTTGCCCCGCAGACCATCAAACACATTTTGGGTACGCTTTCACGGACTTTGAACTGGGCAGCGGCGCCGGAGCAGCAGATGATCCCGGCGGCTGAGGCCGCACGGCTTAAATTCCAGATGCCAAAGATTGATAACGCACGCAAAACGGAGGCCCTCACAGACGATCAGCTCAGAAAATACCTTGCCGCCCTGGATGAAGAAAAGGACCAGGACGCAGCGGCGCTTTTACGCCTTGCCCTCTTCACCGGTATGCGCCGGGGGGCTCTGCTCGGCCTCAAATGGTCGGACATCGATTTTGAGCGCGCCTTTATCACTCTGAGAGGCAAAGAGGCAAAGAATAAGGAAACGACCATGATTCCGCTAAACGAGGTAGCAAGGGCTGTTCTTGAGGCCGTGGAGCGCACGAGCGAATATTGCTTTCCAGGTCGGAAGGGAGAAAAACGTACCGACTTCCGGCGGATGGCCCGCAGGGTACGCGATAAGGCCGGGCTTCCCTCGGATTTTCGACCTTTGCACGGGCTCCGGCACTCGTTTGCATCGCGCATCGCCTCAAGCGGCGAAGTGGATATGTACAGGCTCCAGATGCTTATGACTCACAAAGAGCCGAAAATGACACAACGCTATGCCCACCTTGCGGACGAAGCCATGCGAAAGGCCGCTGAAGTTGCGGCAAAGGTTATGAGCACGCCAGAAAATAAAAAATGAAAAATAAAGTCACGCTGTTATAGAAATGTTTTAGCCGCTAAAGTTTTTTCATGGGTTCTATCTTGTCTATTCAATATGTTGAAAAAAAGTTTACACTTGACTTTTATGGTGTAATTTTTTGGGTTTACAAAAAACAAAAATATGAGGTAGAGTGACGGCAAATGTTTTTAGTCGCGCCCCGGTGAGGTGGGGCGTGAAACAAAAGAGGCCGCCGGGTGGTCAGACCCGGCAGCCGAAGGTAGAGAATAACTTTGTCACGTCAATTCTCTTCCTCCTGCCTACCACACTGGCGGCCTCTGTTCAACCCTCGATCCCATAGGGATCAGGAAAAACAGAGGCAAGCCATGTCCACAGAATCCATCTCCAGATTGTCCGAGGCCGAAGCGGCCGTCCTGCTGCATGTTGCGCCAGGAACCCTCCGGAATTGGCGTCACCGCTCCTGCGGCCCCAAGTACATCAAGTACGGTCGAGTCATCGCGTATCGAGTGGAAGACCTTGAAGCGTTCTTGGCTGACTGCACAATCAAGCCAGCGTTCCTTAAAGCACCGCTCCGCCCAAGGAGCGCGACTTAGCCCGGATATTGCATGAGCGGCTTTGAAAGTAAAAAATCAGAGTCGCTCGTTCCCTTTTTCTGGCAAGTCTGCCTATATTGTCCGCTGAAGCGGCCACAGGCATGAGTGATAAAGAAAATTTCTTGTTTTTACAGATGATTGACAAATTTTTGGCGCACTACTCCCTTTGAGACGAGAGATTCCAGCGCTTGGAGGCGCTACCCTGCCTTGAGTCGAGTGGCCGCCAAGCGGAAAAGCTCTTTATAAGGGCAAGATTCTGAAAGCATCAGGATGA
>WRHT01000225.1 GCA_009783115.1 Desulfovibrionaceae bacterium
GGAAACCATGCTGGGAGACAGCGCCGTGGCCGTACATCCAGAGGATGAACGCTATCGGAAGCTGGTGGGCAAAAAGGCGCGCCTGCCCCTGATGGATCGCCTGATCCCGATCATCGCCGACAACTATGTGGATCGCGAGTTCGGCACCGGCGCCCTCAAGGTCACGCCCTCCCATGATCCCAACGACTGGAAGCTGGGCTTCAAGCATAAACTGGACTTCATCCAGGTGATTGACGAAGACGGACGCATGACCGCCGCCGCCGGCGCTTTTGCCGGACTGCCCAAGGCGGAAGCCCGGGAACGCGTGCTGGCCGGGCTTGAGACCCTAGGCCTATTGGAGCAAAGCCGGGATTACGAGCACAACGTCGGGCACTGCTACCGTTGCCGGGAGGTGATTGAGCCGCATGTTTCCACCCAGTGGTTTGTGGCCGCGCGCACGCTGGCGGACAAGGCCAGGGCCGCCGTGCCTGACAAAACGCGCATCCACCCGGAAAGCTGGCTCAAAACCTATTATAACTGGCTGGACAACATCCGCGATTGGTGCATCAGCCGGCAAATCTGGTGGGGACACCGCATTCCGGCCTGGACTTGCGAGGATTGCGGAGAAATCCTGGTGGAAGAGGAGGCCCCGGACGCCTGCTCCCGTTGCGGCGGCCGCCGCCTGCTCCAGGACGAGGATGTGCTGGACACCTGGTTTTCCTCGGCTCTCTGGCCCTTCAGCACCCTGGGCTGGCCCGGCGAAACCCCTGAATTGCGCGCCTTTTATCCCACCTCCGTGCTGGTGACCGGCTTTGACATCCTTTTTTTCTGGGTGGCCAGGATGATGATGCTCGGCCTGCACTTCATGGATGAAGTCCCTTTCCGCGAGGTCTATATCCACGCCTTGGTGCGCGATGCCGAGGGCAAAAAGATGTCCAAAACCCTGGGCAACGTCATCGATCCCCTGGAGATGATCACCAGCTACGGCACGGATGCCCTGCGTTTCACCCTCACCGCCTTCGCGGCCATGGGACGGGATATCAAGCTCTCCGAAGAACGGATCGAGGGCTACCGCCATTTCATGAACAAGATCTGGAACGCGGCCCGCTTCGCCCTGATGAACCTGCCGGAAGAAGGCCCGGTTCCGGCCCTGGACCAGGGCAAGATCCAAGGGACACACCATCAATGGATCCTGCACCGCCTTGAAGAAATGAAGGGCGCCGCCGCCGCCGCCCTCCGGGAATACCGCTTCAACGATGCCGCCCAGGACCTGTATAAATTTGTCTGGAGCGAGCTGTGCGACTGGTACCTGGAACTGATCAAGCCGGATATGCAGGCCGGAGGCGAGACCCGCGCCCAAGCCCAGGGAGTGTTGCTCACCGTCCTGCGGGAAACCCTGATCTTGCTCCACCCGATCATCCCCTTTGTCACGGCGGAGATCTGGGCCGTTCTCCCCGCTTTTGCCGGAGAGACTCCCCCTGACCCCGACCTGGCCAAGATTCTCTACCCTCCGGCACGGCCCGCCTGTCTGCGCCCGGAAGCCGCGAGCCGCATGGGAGTGATCCAGGCGGCCATTGTGGCCGCGCGCACCATCCGCGCCGAGCTGAACCTCGCCCCCTCCCTGCCTCTGAAGGTCATTATCCGGCCTGAAAACCAGGCCAAGGAAAAAATCCTGGAAGAACACCGCGCCCTGATCACCCGCCTGGCCCGCCTGGAAAGCCTGATCCTTGACGGCGCGGCGCAGCCCCCCAGGCTCTCCGCCAGCCAGGTGGCCGAAGGCAGCGAAATCATCGTGCTCCTGGAAGGGACGGTTGATACCGGGGCCGAACGCGCCAGGCTGGACAAGGAACTGGGCAAACTGGAAAAAGAACGGCAAATGCTTGAAAGCAAGCTTTCCGGCCGGAATTACGTGGAAAAGGCCCCGGCCGCCCTGGTGGAACGGGACCGGCAACGGGTCAAGGAACTGGCGGCGGCGGAAGAAAAACTCCGCCTGGTACGGAACAAATTCAGCTAGTAAGAGCGGGAGATAAAAACATGAGCGACTGGGCCTTTGAAACCAAGCAGCTGCACAGCGGGCAGGAGACGCCGGATCCGGCCACCGGGGCCCGCGCCGTGCCCATTTATCAGAATGTGGCCTATGTCTTCGAAAATTCCGCCCAGGCCGCAGCCCGTTTTCGCCTGGAGGATCCGGGGCATATTTATGCCCGCCTGGGCAATCCCACCCAGGATGTGCTGGAAAAACGCATGGCCGCCCTGGAAGGCGGGGCCGGGGCCCTGGCCCTGGCCTCGGGAGCGGCGGCGGTTACCTATGCCCTGCTGAACCTGGCCCAGGCCGGGGATCACCTGGTTTCCGCCGGGAATATCTACGGCGGAACCCACAACCTTCTGGCGCACACCCTGCCTAGGTACGGCGTCACCACGACCTTTGCGGACGAAAACAGGCCGGAGGCCCTGGCCCTGGCCCTGCGCCCCAATACCAAGGCCATTTTTGTGGAAAGCCTGGGCAATCCCCATTCCGCGGTCACGGACCTGGAAGCGGCGGCCAAGGCGGCCCATGATCACGG
>WRHT01000226.1 GCA_009783115.1 Desulfovibrionaceae bacterium
AAGCCGCCTTCTCCGCGCTGGCCGAACCGGTTATTTTTCTGTGCTTTCTCGCGCTCGGCGGCGGCATGCTGCCCTCGCTATATGCCTTTTGCCAGGCGGCGAGCCTGGAGATATGGACCTTTACCCGGCCCGAGCTATGGCTTATCCCCCTGGTGCTGTTCGTACTGTTGCTGGTGGAAAACTGCCGCCTCCCGGTGGATGATCCCAATACGCACCTGGAATTGACCATGATCCACGAGGTTATCATTCTTGACCATTCCGGCCCGAATCTGGCCTTTATCCTATACGCGTCCTCGCTAAAACTCTGGCTGTTCGCCCTCCTTTTGGTCAATGTGCTGGCACCGGAAATTCCCGGCGATATGCCGCTGAAATCGGCTCTGGAATTGGCTCTGGTGCTGGCCGGCGTTTTCGGGACAGCGGCGCTGGTGGGGGTTGTGGAATCCTGCCTGGCGCGCCTGCGCCTGCTCGTGGTTCCGCGGATTCTGGGTATGGCTGGAATGCTGGCCGCCCTGACGCTTGTTGTGACCTTGTTTCGTTAGCCTACGAGGAAAATGCGGCATGAATGTTCCGTTCCAGTTTGTCATCATCCTCTTGCTGCTGAACACTTTTGCCCTGTTGTCCACGGGAAGCATTAAGATGCTCATCAATCTGACGGCCATTCAGGGGATGCTCTTGGCGCTTATGCCGCTGCTTATGCCAATGAGCCGGGATTTTTCATATACCCTGTTTTTCAGCCTGACCGTGTTCGGCATCAAAGGGCTGGGCCTGCCCTGGCTGCTTAAACGCTCCTTGCGCCGGGCAATCAGGGAAGCGCAGCCCGACCCCGGATTCGGTTATAACCTTTCCCTTCTGGCCGGCCTCTTGGCCTTGATATTTTCCCTATGGCTGGAGAGGCGCCTGCCCGTTGTAGCCCCCGGCTTTTTCCCTTTCCTGCTCTTTCCGGCGGCGTTTTGCACCGTTTTTACCGGTTTTGTGCTGATCGCCGGGCGCATGAAGGCGATTACCCAGGTTATAGGATACTTGGTTGCGGAAAATGGTATTTTCCTCTTAGGCCTGCCGCTGTTGTCCGCTGGCGGCTTCTCATTTGAAATGCTGATTCTTCTGGATGCGCTGGCGGCTGTCTTGGTGATGAGTGTAGCTATGGACCATATACGCGACGCCTTTGAATCCACGGACGTGGGGCGCCTCTCCATGCTGAAGGATCGATGATGCTTGCCATTCTGTTGTTCATGCCGGTTGCGGTGGGCCTCTTAATGCTGCTCGTGCCCGGTGATGCTTTGCGGCGCATCTTGTTGGCGGCCACGGCCACCGCCCACCTTGGGCTGCTGGGCGTGTGTTTCGTGTATCCTCCGGCGCCCCTCGGCATTCTTGACCAGGATGTGTTGGGCCTTATGTTTTTAAGCCTGTCCAGCCTGTTGTTTTTCATGGTCTCTCTGTATGCCATGGATTATCTGCGCGATAACGAGTCCTCCACCAATTTTCCGGAGCGGCGTTTCTGCGCCTACCTGTGTTTTTTTCTCTCCGCCATGACCTTGGTCGCCAGCACGCGGCATCTGGATGTGCTGTGGTTGGGCGTTGGGTTCACGACCCTGGCCACCGCGCCGCTTATCTGTTTCCACAGGCACCAGCGTTCTCTGGAAGCCACCTGGAAATACCTGATGATTTGCTCAGTGGGCCTCGCCCTGGCGCTTTTGGGCAATATTCTATTGTCTTTTTCCTTCCATGCTTCAGGCATCCCCGGCTCCCTTTATCTTCCGGATCTCATCCTGGCGGCGCCTCAGGCCCATACGCCCTGGCTCAAGGCCGCTTTTATCTTTATCCTGGTGGGTTATGGCGTCAAAATGGGCCTCGCCCCTCTGCACAACTGGCTGCCCGACGCCCACGGCGAAGCGCCTTCTCTCGTTTCAGCGCTGCTTTCCGGCGCGTTGCTCAACTGCGCCTTTTTGGGCATCCTGCGCACGCACCAGATCCTCATTCCCGCCGGGCTCGGGGATTTCAGCGGCGGCTTACTCGTGTTCCTCGGCCTTGTGTCCGTGGGCACGGCGGCGGTCTTTATTGTGGGTATGGGCAATTTCAAACGCCTCTTGGCCTACTCCAGCGTGGAACATATGGGTATTCTGGCCTTGGGTGTGGGGATCGGCGGCAACGCCGTCTTTGGGGCCATGCTGCACGCGGTGAACCATTCGCTGGTCAAGGCCATGCTTTTTCTGCTGGCCGGAAATATCCTGCGGCACTATGGCACCACTTCCAGCCATGACGTCAGCGGCCTGCGCCAGACCATGCCCTTGACCGCCGCCCTCTGGACAGCCGGTTTCCTGGCTGTCGCGGGCTCACCGCCCTTCGGCCTGTTTGTGAGCGAATTCTCCATCCTTCAGGTCATGCTGCAACAAAAACACGTTGTCCCGGCCTTTTTGTATCTTGTCTTTCTGGCCGTCATCTTCGTGGGGATGTCCGTGCCCGTCCTGCGCATGGTGCAGGCTTCGCCCCCGCCTGGCTTGACGAAAAGCCGCTTAGAAACCCTCTTCAACACCGGCCCG
>WRHT01000227.1 GCA_009783115.1 Desulfovibrionaceae bacterium
TTCTGGCCGACACCCCGAAGCCGGGCGAGGAAAATTATACCGCTGTTCTCCGGGTCTATACCGGCAAAAGCACTTGACCCCGCAACGCCTGATCCAAACCCTCAGTCTTGGCCTGTTTCTCTGGCTGCTGGGGACAGCCGCCTGGACTCCGGCCGAAACCATCTTGCCCCGTGACCTATACCTACGCCTGGATCCCCTGGCCGCCCTGCTCCTGCCCCTGGCTCAACGCGAAATCATCGTCTCCCTGCTGCCCGGCCTGGCGGCGCTCTTCCTGGCCCTCCTGGCCGGACGGATCTTTTGCGGATACTTTTGTCCCATGGGCATCACCCTGGATCTGGTTCGCTATCTGGGGCGCCGCTTACAGAGACGAAAAAAAACGCCCGCCGCGTTTGTGAAGCCGCCTTCAGCGGACATAGCCAAACAAAAAATCAAATACCTGGTCCTGGCCCTGATGCTGGGCGCGGCCCTGCTGGGGGTCAACCTGGCCTTCTGGGGTTCCCCCGTCGCCTTAATCACCAGGTTCTACGCCCTGCTCTTGCATCCCTTGCTGCTCCTGGCCGCCGAAACCGGACTGCGCGCCGCGCAGCACCCGGCCCTGTCCGGCCTCATGTCCAGCCTGGACACGGGATCCTTGGGCTACCTGGCCGTCTCTCCGCGCCGCTTCGCCAGCATGTATTTTCTGCTGCTCCTTTTCGGCCTGCTCTTCGGGCTGGAACAAATCCGCCCGCGCTTCTGGTGCCGCTTTATCTGCCCGGCCGGCGCCCTGCTGGGAATTTTCAGCCGCCTCCCGTTATGGAGGCGAAATGCCAAGGAATGCGCGCATTGCGGGCGCTGCCGCGAAGAATGTCCTGGGGGCGCCATCGCCTTAAACGGAGAAGCCACCCTGCACTCCGAATGCCTGGCTTGCCTTGCATGCAGCCGCGTTTGCCCCCATTCGCGCAGCGGCTTTAAGGCGGCCGCGCCCAGGCCGACCGCCGCCGCCCGGCAAAACGCGCCCTCGATTCCGCCCGGCCGCCGAAGCTTCATCCTGATGGCCGGAGGCGGCGCGATCCTGGCCGGGGTGCAATACTCCGGCGTCCGTTCGTTGCTGCTCCATGACGGCTGGGGCTTCCATCCGGTCCCAACGCTGATCCGCCCGCCCGGCGCCCTGCCGGAAAAAAATTTCCTGGCCCGCTGCCTGCGTTGCGGAGCCTGCATGAAGGTTTGTCCGGGCAACGGCCTCCAGCCCGCGGGGGCGGAGGCCGGGCCGGAAGGACTGTTCAGCCCGCTGCTCATGCCCCGGCGCGGCCCTTGTGAGCCTGAATGCAACGCCTGCGGCCTAATCTGCCCCACCGGAGCCATCCGCAGGCTCCCCCTGGAGGAAAAACAATGGGCCAAGGTGGGAACAGCCGTGCTGCTGACCCAGCGCTGCCTGGCCTGGGCCGAAAACCGCCGCTGCGTGGTCTGCCAGGAGGTCTGCCCGTACGGGGCCGTGAGGCTGACGCAAAAAGACGGCGCCGCTGTGCCGAGGCCGCAGATCCGGAGTGAGCGCTGCTTTGGCTGCGGCTACTGCGAGCGGCATTGCCCGGTGCGTCTGCCGGCCATCGTGGTGGAACCGCTGAACGCCCTGCGCCTGGGCAACGGCGGCTTCAGAAGCGCGGCCCTGGAAGCCGGCCTGGATCTTTCCCTGGAAGCCGCCCCCCCGGATGACGACCCGGATGCCCCGCCTCCGGGCTTCCTGTAATTCCCTTCCCGGCCCTTGCCTTTTTCACAAAATGTATTTAGAAATTCTCTATACTTTTGCGAGGCTCTTGTTTGCGCCGCGACGCGGAATTTATTGGATCATGCATGAATGCGGCAATACGCATAGTCCGTTCAATTGTCGCGGCTTCTTGATAAAAACGCCCAGTGACGGTTACTCGGTTGGCTGGACAACGGAAGAAGGGCAAAAGCGGCGCGTCGTGGCTGATTTTGGGGAATTCCGTATCCGCAAAAAGGACTGAACCTCTTTTATTACAAAGGGAATTCATTTCCAGGGGTTTATAATGCTCACTCCTGTCCGGCTGAAATGCCTCTCGTTGCGCGTCACTATGGTCATCCTCGCTCTCGGTCGGCATGGACAAGAGAAAGTTGGCGAATCCATTATCTTCCGGCACGGGAATTTCCTTCCGCCGATGATCCGCGAAGTTCGCCCACGAACTCCAGCAGATCTTTGGCCTTGCGCATAAGACCCTGCAACTCCTCGTCGGTTTTGGTTATAAGTCCGTCGTTGCTCTTGGAGATATTGTGCACCTCGTCCACCAGGGAAGTGACCGCCTGGCTGGAGGCGGACTGCGCCTCCACCGCCTTGGCGATGGATTGCGCCTGGGCGGTGGTTTCCTTGACGATGTCCCGCACTTCCGTGAGGGCGGCAACGGTGTCCTCGGACATCTTGTTGACCTTGTCAATGGCGGTCACCGCCTCCGCCATGCCGGACATGTTGACCTTGGCGAGATCCTGGATGGAGGTGATGGAACCGCGCACCTCCAGGGTGGCC
>WRHT01000228.1 GCA_009783115.1 Desulfovibrionaceae bacterium
GGCGGGGGGCAGACCAAGAGGCGGCTTGCGGATTCGCTGTAAAGCAGTTCGGTCAGGGTAGGCTCGCCGCTGGCCGGAAGCAGGTCCAGGTTCAGGTCCGCGCCCAGGCGTCCGGCCAGGGCCATCTCGGCCAGGGCCACGGCCAGACCGCCGTCAGAGAGGTCATGGCAGGCGTTCACCAGGCCTTTTTGCATGGCCTGGTGCAGGGTTCGGTAGCGGAGCATGGCCTCTCCGGCATGCACCTTGGGGGCGTGTCCGCCGTTGTGTTTCAGGTGGCGGGCCAGTTCGCTCCCCCCGAGTTCCCGTCCGGTCATGCCCAGGACGAATACGGCGTCTCCCGGATTTTTGAAATCGCTGCTGACCGCTCTGGAGGCGTCATCCATGAAGCCGAGCAGGGAAAAGAGCAGGGTGGGGGGGATGGAGATCTTTTGCCCGCCGCCGCTGTAGTCGTTTTTCATGGAATCTTTGCCGGAGATGCAGGGTATTCCGTAATCCCGGCAGAAGTCGTCCAGGGCCTGGCAGGCCCGGACCAGTTGGGCCAGCTTATAAGGGCCGTCCGGGTTGTTTTTTGATTCCACCGGGTCGCACCAGCAGAAATTATCCACCCCGGCCAGACGGGAGGGATCCGCACCCACGGCCACGGCGTTGCGTACGGCCTCGTCAATGGCGTTGGCGGCCATCCAGTAAGTATCGTAGTCGCTGAACTTGGGGCAGAGTCCGTGGGAAAGAACCAGGCCCTCCGGGCGGTCCAGCCTGGGGCGCAACACGGCCGCGTCCGCCGGTCCGTCGCGCCGCGCCCCCACCAGGGGCTTGATTACGCTGCGTCCCTTGACCTCGTGATCATACTGGCGGATGAGGTATTCCCGGCTACAGATGTTCAGGCTGGCCAGCATATCCTTGAGCAATACGCCTTGCCCGGATTCCGGCAGGTCCAGGCGGGCGTCCGGGCCGGGATCGGGCGGATTCCAGCAGGCTTTAAGACGCATCTGGGGCACGCCCTTGTGCAGAAAATCCATGGGCAGCCAGGCCAGGGTTCTGCCGTTGTACAGGGCGTGGAAATAGCCGTTGTCCGTGAATTCGCCGAGGGCGGCGGCCTCCACGTCCATCCGCCGGGCCAGGTCCAGAAAGGCCGCCAGTTTCTTGGGCGGCACGGCCAGGGTCATGCGCTCCTGGGCCTCGGAAAGGAGGATTTCCCAGGGCCGCAGTCCGTCATATTTCAGGGGAGCCAGGGTGAGATCCAGGCGGCAGCCCCCGCTGTCCCCGGCCATTTCACCCACGGACGAGGAGAGTCCGCCCGCGCCGTTGTCGGTGATGGCGGAATAGAGTCCACGATCCCTGGCGATCATGAGAAAATCGTAAAGCTTGCGCTGGGTAATCGGGTCGCCTATTTGCACGGCCGTGGCCGGAGATCCTTCGTGCAGCTCCTGGGAGGAAAAGGTCGCGCCGTGGATGCCGTCTTTGCCGATACGTCCGCCGGCCATGACGATATGGTCGCCGGGCCGGGCTTTTTTGCGGTATCCGGGGCGGCCGTTCACTTTTTCAGGGATCATCCCGACGGTGCCGCAAAAGACCAGAGGTTTGCCAAGGAAACGCTGGTCAAAGACCACGGAGCCGTTGACCGTGGGGATGCCGGACTTGTTGCCCCCGTCCTCCACTCCCTTGCGCACTCCTTCCATGATCCTGCGGGGGTGGAGCAGGCGGGGCGGGAGCGGGCCCTGGTAAAAAGGCGAGGCAAAGCAGAATACGTCGGTATTGCATAGGAGATTCGCGCCCATGCCTGTGCCCAGGGGGTCGCGGTTTACCCCCACTATGCCGGTGAGGGCGCCGCCGTAAGGATCCAGGGCTGAAGGGCTGTTGTGGGTTTCCACCTTGATGCACAGGTGGTAGCCGGGCGCGAACTGCACCACTCCGGCATTGTCCTTGAAGACCGAACGGCAGAAGTCGTTTTTGCCCATGCCCCGGCGTAGTTTCCTGGTGCGGGCCTGGATATGGGTTTTATAGAGGCTGTTGATTTGTTTCGTCCCTTTTGTCCCTTTTCGGGCATAGGCGATCCGGGCCGCGAAAATTTTGTGCTTGCAGTGTTCTGACCAGGTTTGGGCCAGCACTTCCATTTCCCCATCCAGGGGGTCGGCCCCAAGCCCCTGTCCGCGCCTGGCCTCCCGCACCTCCGGCCGGGCGTAGTGCGCCTGGATGGCCAGCATTTCTTCCAAGGACAGGGCCCAAGTATGCGCCTGGCTGGCCTTGAGCAGTTCTTCTCCGGACATGCCGGCCAGGGGTATGCTTTCAATGCGATCCGTGGCCGCGCCCAGCACCCTTGCTTCGCGGGGGGCAAAGCCGGGCATTTCCGCCCATACCGTCCCGTTTTTCAGTTCGAAGCGTTCGATCAGCGCATTGGCCAGGAGGCCGGAGACGATTCTTTCGGTCTCTTCCTGGGTCAACCGGCCGTAAAAATGATACTGGGTCGAGGTATAAACCCGGATCCGGTCCCGCAGTTCCGGGAAAAGCAGGGT